>NZ_JANGAA010000019.1:0-72490 GCF_024461705.1 Blautia sp. DFI.9.10 | reverse complement strand
AACCACATCCACCTCTCAAAACCTCAAAAACATCCCCGACTGCATCCACTCCCGGTGCGATGCCACCTTCCTCTGGCGTCCCTCAACCACATCCACCTAACAAAACCTCAAAAACACCCCCAACTGCATCCACTCCCGGGCCAATGCCACCTTCCTCTGACGTCCCTCAACCACATCCACCTAACGAAACCTCAAACGTATCCCCGACTGCCTCCAACGCTAAAAGCAGACGTCAAAAAAAATCTCTCGCACAGACATGAAACTCCGGCATTCTCTTTCCCTGGCCTTCCGTAAAAAATTAAAATGTATTATACTTATTGACAAGCGGATAAAAACATCCGCCGCTGTTTATGGCAAATATCACACAAAGGGAGGTTTTTATCATGGAATACAGACGTTTTGGAAACACGATCTATCTTCGTCTTGATCCGAAGGAAGAGATCCTGGAGGAGATCGGCAAGGTTGCAAAAAAAGAGAATATCCGCCTTGCACAGGTCACAGGCCTTGGCGCCATCAATGATTTCACTGCAGGCGTATACAACACAGTGACAAAGGAATACCACTCTATTCAGTTCCAGGGAGCGTTTGAGATCGTATCACTTACCGGTACCGTTACCCGCAAAGACGGTGACGTTTATCTTCATCTCCATATCGCAGCCGGTGACGAGGAAGGCCATGTACACGGCGGTCATCTGAACCGTGCCATCATCAGCGCTACTGCCGAGATCCAGATCCAGGTGATCGACGGAAAAATCGGCCGTGAGTTCAGTCAGGAGATCGGTCTGAATCTGTTTAAATTCTGATTTTGCCAGAGGGATTCCGGACACAGTCTACTGCTTTACAGTTTAAAAATTTCATCACACATAAAAAGGGTGAAACTACACAGCATAATGCTGTCAGCTCACCCTTTTCTTTAGCTTCAATATTGCCCTCTTCCGCAATATCTGCAATGCTGTCACTGCTGTCGCCAAACTCTTCCGCACTCTCTGTCACGGTTCCGGCTTCCGCCAGCGGCATTTCCTCCTGTGCATAGGCCGTCACGGTTCCCGCTGACAGAGATGTGACTGTCACGGACGCCGCAAGCAGCCAGGCCATGATGGTACTCGTCTTTTTTCGCATACCTGTTCCTCCCTTTTCCTCTAATTCACTTTACAGTTTTCTGTAAAGCTGATATCACTGTGAATTTGCCTGATATTTTCTGTTCTGTCAACAAAGTGGATTTTAACAAAATCTGGTCAAACAGCTATTCGCAATTGAAGCAGAGGACTTCCCTGATTCACCGACATTTACATTGACAAATTCCCCTGTTATGATATACTTTGATGATAAAACTATTTTATACTAAAATTATTTAACGAAAGCAAATGAATGTGAGGATCTGATCATTATGAAGAATTTTAAAATCGGTGATAAACTTACGAGATTTCCCCTGATCCAGGGTGGAATGGGCGTTGGTATCAGCCTTGGCCGTCTGGCAGGCACCGTTGCAAAGGAAGGCGGGATTGGAATCATTTCCACCGCTCAGATCGGCTACCGGGAAAAGGATTTCGACCGGAATACCGAAGAAGCCAACCAGCGGGCTATCCTGTCCGAGATGAAAAAAGCACGCAGGATTTCTCCTGACGGTATCATCGGCTACAACATCATGGTTGCACTGAAGGAGTACGCATCTCATGTAAAAGCCGCTGTCCATGCCGGCGCTGACCTGATCATCTCCGGTGCAGGACTTCCTACAGAGCTCCCTGCTCTTGTCAGCGGAAGCAAAACAAAGATTGCCCCCATCGTCTCAACGGACAAATCTGCAAAGGTTATCCTGAAATACTGGGAAAGAAAGTACAAGCGCACTGCAGACCTTGTGGTGATCGAAGGTCCCCAGGCAGGCGGTCATCTGGGCTTCCACAAGGAAGAGCTGGATTCCTATACACCGGAAGCCTACGACAATGAGATCCGAAAGATCGTCCAGACTGTAAAAAGCTATGCCGCAAAATTCGGCACGGAAATCCCTGTAGTAGCTGCCGGCGGCATCGCCACGCACGAGGATGTAAAGCATGTCCTTGATCTTGGTGTGGACGGCGTTCAGGTTGCCACCCGTTTTATCCCAACGGAAGAATGTGACGCAGACATCCGGCTGAAAGAATCCCTGATCCACGCCGCAAAGGACGACATTGCCATTGTAAAAAGTCCGGTAGGTATGCCGGGACGTGCCATTATGAATCCCTTCATGCAGCACGTCATGGCCGGTGAAAAAATCCCGCACAGTCCCTGCCACCGCTGCCTTGCCAAATGTTCCCCCGGCGAGATCCCTTACTGCATTACAGACAAGCTGATCGCCGCCGTAAAGGGCGACGTGGAAAACGGCCTGCTGTTCTGCGGAGCAAAGGCCTATATGGCAGATAAGATCGAAACCGTGCACGATGTGATCGCTGATCTGTTTGGCACAGAATCGGAGTGCATCCGGCTGTCATAAAGATAAACCTGCGCCGCTAGGCGCACCTAAACAAAAAGCCCCTGCTTTCATTGCTTTTCGCAGTGAAAACAGGGACTTTTAGTTTTTCTACCGGTTATCGATCTTTTCCGGGTACATGTCATGCTCTGTCAGACGTTTCCAGGCAATCTCCTCCCATCTGGTTCCGGCTTTTCCGTAATTGCAGTAGGGATCAATGGAAATGCCACCTCTCGGCGTAAATTTTCCCCAGACCTCAATGTATTTCGGATCCATAAGACGGATCAGATCCTTCATAATGATGTTCACGCAATCCTCATGAAAATCTCCGTGATTGCGGAAGCTGAAAAGATACAGCTTCAGAGATTTGCTCTCCACCATTTTTTCACCGGGTACGTAGGATATCGTGATCGTCGCGAAATCCGGCTGTCCGGTAATGGGACAAAGGCTTGTAAATTCCGGGCAGTTAAATTTTACAAAGTAATCGTTGTCCGGGTGCTTGTTCAAAAATGTTTCCAGTACCTCCGGAGCATAATTGTCCGGATATTTTACTTTCTGATTTCCGAGAAGGGTGATCCCTTCTTTTTCCAGGTTTTCTCTGCTCATATTTTTTCCTTTCTATGGTCAAACGGATATTTATGATCCGATCTATCTGTCAAGTGCCGGATCCTTCACTCCATTGAGCCGGAATGCCTCTGCTCTGTCAATACAGGTTCCACACACACCGCAGGGCTTTTCGCCGCCTTCGTAACAGCTCCAGGTCAGTTCATAAGGAACATTCAGCTCCAGTCCGGTTTTTACGACCTCTGCCTTTGTGCAGCTGACAAAAGGCGCCTCAACCTTCAGCTGGCCGCCGCTTCCCTGATAGATCGCCTCGTTGATCGCATTGTGAAACGCACTGCTGCAGTCCGGATATGCATTTCCGGCTGCATCATCCGCATGTGCTCCGTAATAGATCACACTGCAGTTTTTTGACAGCGCAATACTTGCTGCCGAGGAAAGAAATAATCCGTTCCGGAACGGCACATAGGTTGAAACCGGTGAGCCATCGGTTTCCTTCAGCTGCTCTGCATAGCTTTCGTGTGGGATCTCTCTGTCTGAATGCTTCAGAAGCGAACAGTCACTGTACCGGAAGATCGGCTCCAGATCCAGATAAAGATGCTCCACTCCGTAATATTCTGCTGTTTTTCTGGCAGCCTCAATTTCTTTTGTGTGCTTCTGTCCGTAAGCTACTGTTAATGCAATTACATTCTCTTTTCCATATTTGTTTACGGCAAGCCCCAGGCAGGTGGTGGAATCCACACCGCCGCTTGCAAGTACAAGTGCTTTCATAGCGTTCTCCTTTTCTGCGGTATTTCTTGTTATATTGTGATATGTTTTCCTGTCATACTCCCCGTTTCTGCGGGTCCCAGATCACCTTATGAAGCTGGATCTGAAGCTTTACATCGTTGAGCTTTTTTTCCATAAGGAAATCCACGATCTCCACCGGCTGGATCCTGCCAAATACAGGGCTGAAATAAACTGCCGTTTTTCCGACCAGCCTGTACTTTTCCAGAATTTCCAGGGCTTTTTCCATATCTCTGCGGCTACTGACCACGAATTTCAGCGTATCCTCACTGCCCAGAAGCTCCAGATTGGAAAGGAGCATCTCTTTTTCCATGCCGCTGTCCGGTGCTTTATAATCCATGGTAAAGGACGGACGTTTTTTTAATATATGATAAGGCTTCAGATCTACGCTTCCATTAGTCTCAATCTCCACCCGCTGGGATGGATCCTCCAGGATTGCCTCGATCAGCTCCTCCATGCCTTTCCGTAAAAGTGGTTCCCCGCCTGTAAGTGTCACATTTTTTACGCCTGTTTCACGGATCCAGGAAAGGATCTCTTCTTCTGTCAGCCTTTCACTCTCACATCCCGGCTCATTTGCCCAGCTGGTATCACAATAGCTGCACTGAAGATTGCAGCCCTTAAACCGGATAAAAGCGGCAAGCTCTCCTGCCCGTCTGCCCTCTCCGTTGATGCTGACAAATTTCTCTACAACCTGATAGGTACTCATAGCCATACCGCCTCCGTTTCTTCTTCCGTTTCCCGGTAAGCTGCACAGTTATTTGGTGTTTCGTAAACAACAGCTCTTTTTACAGGATAGCCCTTTTCTTCCATTTTCCTGAAAAAATACTCTGAAAAATTCTCTGCTGTAGGGCGAAAGGGAACCTTCACCAGATGAAAGCCTTCCTCATCCAGTGCTTCCAGCGTTTTCGGACGTAATGTATTTTCTTCATAGATCAGCGTGTGATCCATGGAATCTGCCAGCTCCCGAAGATCCTTTTTCAGATCTCCGAAGTCTACCAGCATCCCTCGCCCCTGACCGTTTTTCTCCAGCTTCCGGCTTTCGATCTCAATCTCCACATGCCAGCGATGACCATGGATGTTGGAACATTTGCCGGTGTAACCGGACAGAAAGTGTGCCGAATCGAAATCTGCTTCTGTTTTTAACTGATACATAAATTTTTCCTCCTTCTGGATCTGTCACACCACCCGGATATTTCCATAAATAAAAAAAGCCGGGATTCCCGGCCTTGATCCAGTTAAAGTAAAAAAAGGGCAGACCCGCCACGAGTCTGCCCTGATTCTCACATCTTCTTCAGCCCTGGTTTTATTTATAGACAGGATGGTACAAACGAACTGTCTTATATTAATTTGTATGGTATTTCCGGAGATACTGCATCAAACGATAAATCGGACCAGATCATCCGCGTTCGCTGCTCACTCATGAGCGCAGTCGCTCCGCAACGATCTATGGGAACTTTCAGCTCCGGAATTACGGTAAATTTTCTGCAGAATTATCTTCTTCCGCAGCACTTCTTATATTTCTTACCGCTTCCGCACGGACACGGATCGTTGGGATAGATTTTTCTTGCAGATGCCGGCTGCATCGGCATTGCTGTCGGCACAAAGCTGTTCGGCATTGCAGTGTGCGGCTTGCCTGTGGCAAACGGCCATACTGCTCCTGAGATCTCATTCGGTGTGTAACCGCGGAATTCCAGCATTCTTGTGTTATTGTTTGCCTCCATGATCAGCTTTGTAAATTTCTCAAGCTGCTCATCGTTAAACTGGATCCCCTTCTGGTTCAGGTTTTCCATGATCGCTGACATTCTGCCATCCATGGAGCATTCTTTGTAAATAAAGAACAGTACCTGATCCTTCACTGCATCGGAAACCTTTATCTCATCCAGCAGGAATCTGCCCAGTCTCTGGTAAGAAGCAGATTTTGTTGGATACCCGTTTTCGGAATAATCCAGGATCTCATCTACAGACGGAATATAGAATTTCCGTCCACCCTGACGTCTCTCGATATCCTTGTAAATGTTATTGACCAGTGCGGATTTCAGGATCAGCTGATCCTCCGCAAGCTCACAGATACAGGCCTTCTCCGGAATGGTATGATACAGCTCGATGAATCTGTCATATCCGATGTCAAAGCCTTTTCTCTGCTTAAACATCTCATATACGGTCTTTGCCGGTGCAGATACATACAGATAGCTTACCATAATAAGGCAATCCTTCAACCAGTTTACCTGGCTGCGAAGTGTCTGGAACTCCGGTGTATTGATCTGATCGTAAACAGCTACAACCTCTGCCGGAACTTCTGCGTAATCATCACTGTAGGAAACAAGGTAGCCCATATCGTTCAGCCATTCTAATGTATTCCACTCATCCTCTGCAACATGGAAGCATTTTCTCTGAATAGCCGCCTCAAAAGCCAGTACCTCCTGATCGTCTGCTACGAGGAAGCTTGCTTTCATAACCTCCGGTTTAAGAACCTCTGCGGCAACCTTTGCGGCGATCTCTTCCTGATCCATTCCCTTGCAGTGAAGTCCAAGCTCACCTGCAATGCTGAGAAGGTCTTCTTTACGATAGGACATGAGGAAATCTTTTACTGTAGGATTTCTTCTGCTACCTGTGGCTGCCTCATCTGCTTTTGCAGCTCTGGCTGCTGCCTCTACTGCCGCTACTGTTGCAGCAATGTCTTCCGATGCTTTGGCTGTTTCCACCTCAGTTTCAACTGCTGCAGTGCATCCCAGCTCTGGTGCCTCTGTCCAGTACGGATCATCCTCACCCTTTACTTCTTTTATAATAGAAGGAGCTTCTGCTGTTCCCTCGTCTTTCTTCTCAATATCAACTCTGTATTCCGGAGCTTCCTTATCCGCACCATACTGACGGAAGGTAAACCATTTCTCGGAATCCATAAGCTCTGCAGTCTCTGTCTCGCCTGCATTTAATAATGTGAAATTATTCTTCGCTTCTCCGTCACCGTTCTCACGGATCTGTACTTTTTTCTGAAAAAATTCAATCTCATATAGGCTGCCTGCCGGATACTGAACCAGTTTTTCAAGCATGGCTGCCATATTTGCAAATGTAACGTCAGCCGCAACAGTACAACGTCTCCATACCGGCGGTTTCGTTCCTTTTCTTGTGATTTTTAACTGATAAAACATTCCTGTGTTCCTCTCCTGTAAATATATGCCGGATCAGGAGATACGAATAACTCCTGATCCGGCGTAAGCAACTTCCCCTATGTTATACAAAAATAGAGAAATTGTCAATATTTGAGAGGCTTCTACAACACAATATCATATTTCTCAACCTGGATCACAGCATTTCCGTCACTGTGAAACAGGATCTCATCTGCTTCCACTGGTGTTGGGATCACGGTAGTCGCAGTTTTGCTTCCATCATTGATAAAAAGCTCTATGGAGCTTCGATCCAGGATAAAACGCAGCTTCAGATTTTGTCTGTCATCTGTGATCTGGAGCTTTCTTGTACATACAACATCACGCTGCACCCCGCTCCAGGTTCTGTCGATTTCCAGTATCTGTCTTTTTCGATCATAGGTAAAGACCGTTGTATATTCTTCATTGCGTGCAAGCTCGATCCGGAACTCATTGTACACATCCAATGCTTCCTGATTTGGATTTCCGGAGTTCCTGCTTCCATCCATGATGCCATCTGCGTTTTGCAGTTCCACAGTCAGATCGATCATTCGGCCACGGACGCCTTCAAGGCTTAAGCTCTCACCCACTTTTACATTCTCATAACAGCAACGGTTTTTCCGATAATTCTCAATTTCTCGGACCGGCTTCTGCCAGATCTTTCCGTCACGATATTCCAGCTCTCTCGGAAGAGTCATCATTCCCTGCCATCTCTGCTTTTCCTTGATCACACAGCTATCCCAGGATTTCATCCAGGCGATCATCACTCTTCTTCCATCTGGAAGAAGGGTTGTCTGCGGCGCATAAAAATCAAGTCCGTAGTCCAGACTTACCGGTGCGTCTTTTTCAAATGTATGTTTTTCGCTGTCATAATCTCCCGTAAAATACAGGGAATTATGTCCATTATGAAACTCATACCCTTTTGCACGCATATGCTGCGGAGAACAGATCAGCACATGTTTATCCCCGAGCGGAAAGAAATCGGGGCATTCCCACATAACACCGATTTCTCCTGTGGAGTTCTCCGCAAGAATTGTTTCAAATTTCCATTCTTTCAGATCTTTACTGGAAAACAGAACTACCTGTCCAGGAATTTCTTCGCTGCGGCATCCTACGAGCATATGGTATGTTCCGTTATCTTCCCATACCTTCGGATCACGGAAATCAACTCTGCTGCATTTCTCCGGAAGCATATCTCCGGTGACTATCGGATTTTTCTCTGCCTTTACATAATCTTTTCCGTCACCCCAGGCAAGGCACTGATTCTGCCGGACTTCTTCTTTTCCATCAGGCAGCTTTTCTGTTGTAACTCCTGTGTAGATCAAAGCCTGTTTTCCATCCGCTTCAATAGCACTTCCGGAAAAGCATCCCTCTCGATCATATTCCTGATCCGGTGCAAGCGCTGTAGGAAGCTGCTCCCATCTGATCATATCCTCCGTCACACTGTGGCCCCAGTGCATAGGGCCCCAGTCACGGCTGTAAGGATGATACTGGTAAAAAAGATGTACCTTTCCTTTAAAAACAGAAAATCCATTGGGATCATTGATCCAGCCAACCGGTGCAGATACATGAAAGGCCGGTTTCTCTTCCTGCGGGATATTTTTTGCTTCCTCTATTTCATAAAGACGTGCTTTTTCAAGTTTTTCACTCATACTCTGCTCTCTCTTTCTTTTTTATGTTTCTGACCGGTATCTTTTTCTGTTTTTATTTCTCTGTCTCACTAAGAGACTTCTGATACTGGTCAAAATATTTCTGTTTGATTGCCAGATAATCAGACAGTCCATACTGCTCCATCTTTTTCAGATAGGAATCCCATTCTTTATCGATGCCGCCATTCAGGATCCAGTCTGCTTTTTTCTGTTCCGCATACTTCTTGATATCTGTGTCGTACTGAGATACCTTATTGGTATCATCAATACTCATAAATACATTCGGATACACATATTTACTGTTCATATCCTTAAGATATGTTTCATGCATATTGTCGAGACGCCATTTTGCATCTGCCGGCTCTGTTACATATACATCGTAATACTCGTTAAGTATTGCCAACGGTCCGTTTACAGACTGTGCTTCACGAACCTCTACCGGAGATGCATCTCCCAGATCCATATATTTCAGCATCTGACCACCTTCTGCATTCTCGGACATCTCAAAGATATTAAATGAATCTTTTTCCCCGTAAGTACCCCAGTTATTCTGCGGAGACTGGATCGGTGCATACATCTGATCGATCCATGCTGCTGCCAGTGCCGTATTCCGACAGCTTGTAGTCAGAACGCAACGTCCTCTGTCAAAGCCACTGGTTTCACTGTTATTCTGTCTTGTGATATTTACAAGACCATCCGGACCGGCCAGCGCCGGGAGCATTACATAATCTTCATTGTTATCAATATTTGCAATATCCCAGGTGAAACACAGACCATATCTGTGGTTCTTACCTTTTGCAACATAAGTTGACCATTCCTGGGTAAAAGCCTCCGGATCCACCAGCTTTTCTTCTACCAACTGATGGAGCCACTGAATACCTTCTTTATAGCCTTCCTGTACAGTTGTATAAATAACGGTTCCATCATCTTTCACTGCAAAATGATCACCGGTGTCACCATATCCTTCTCCGAATCCGTTGATGAGAATTGCAGGATCCTGATCACCATTATTGATGATAAAGGACATCGGGATCACACCACCCTCAATGTTGAATTTCTTTTCCAGTTTATCTGCATTGTCGCGGAAAGCGACCAGAACCTGTTCCAGTTCCTCAGTTGTAGTCGGAACGTCCAGCTTCAGATAATCCAGCCATTTTTTATTAATGTAGGGAATATCTCCAATTGCCTGAATGGCTTCTTTCCCCGCACCAAGCTGCTCGATCCATGGGAAAGAATAAATATGTCCGTCCGGTGCTGTACACATTGTTCTGTATTCCGGGTATTTTTCAAATACAGCCTTAAGATTCGGCATGTATTTATCAATGAGATTTTCTACCGGAATAATGATTCCCTGTTTGGCATAACGAAGAAGATCATAATCACTCATCCCTGCGTTAAAAAGTCCATCCGGAAGATTTCCGAACTGTGCCAGCGCTAGATTTTTTTTGTCATCAAACTGATCCGATACAAAACAGGTCCAGTCAATGTGGACATTGGTCTGCTTTTCCAGTCTTTTAAAAATCG
The DNA here is from genome assembly GCF_024461705.1 of Blautia sp. DFI.9.10. NCBI lineage: Bacteria > Bacillati > Bacillota > Clostridia > Lachnospirales > Lachnospiraceae > Blautia > Blautia sp. DFI.9.10. The sequence continues at coordinate 62,387 of NZ_JANGAA010000019.1, read as the reverse complement.
TTCTTTCATTAGGTTCCTGTGTAGATGTTGCAGGTGCACTGGTAATAAAAGACAGCTCTGCTTTTTCTTTCAGAGGAAAGGACACATCTTCCACCGGGATATCCGGATCTGTTTCTGCTTTCATGTGTTCTTTTCCGTTTCCACATCCGGCACTGCATACCATTATAATTGCAGAAAGCCCGATTGCCAATAATGCCTTCATTCTTTTTTTCATCATTATCAACCTCCTGTCATCAGCCTTTTACAGAACCAACCATAATGCCCTGGTCAAAATATTTCTGGAAGAATGGATACATGATCAGAAGCGGTAAACTTGATACAATGATCGTAGCATATTTCAGAAGTTCCGCTACCTTTGCCATCTGTGCAGTACTCTGGATATCTGCGATCATTCCGGGCTGCGGTGTATTCTGTACAAGGATGGAACGAAGTACCAGCTGCAATGGCTGCAGTTTCGCATCATTCAAATAAATCATAGCGTCAAAATAACTGTTCCACATTCCTACAAAGGACCACAGTGCAAGCACTGCGATGATCGGTTTGCATACCGGCATCATAATCTTGAAAAAATGCTCGATTTCCGTGGCACCGTCAATGGCAGATGCCTCTCTGAGTTCCTTGGGGATAGACTGATAATAGGTTCTGGCAAGGATCATGTTCCAGACATTAAACGCACCCGGAAGCAGGATTGCCCAGATTGTATTTACCAGATGCAGCTGATTGATCAGGATAAAAGTCGGGATCATTCCTCCACCGAAAAACATGGTAATGAGAAAAATAACATTGAAGAAATTTCTTCCCACAAATTCTTTCTTGGACATTGGATATGCTGCCAGCAGAGTTACCAAAACTGAAATAATGGTAAACACCAGGGAATAAAAAAATGAGTTTGCAAAACCTCTCCAGATCATATTATTTTCAAGAACTCTGCGGTACGCATCGATCGTCCACTTCCGCACATCAAAGCTGATCCCCTGGCTGTTCAGCACATTCGGATCCATAAAGGATGCGATCACAACATATAAAAGCGGAACCAGAATGGAAAGTACAAATGCACCCAGAAGTACGTATCCGATTCCTAAAATGGCTTTGTCAGATGCCGAATATTTCTTTTTCTTTGCTTTTGCCATAACAGCACCTCCTATAATCCCTCTCCGTCATTCAGTTTCTTGACTACCCAGTTTACAAAGATCAAAAGAATTACATTGATCACTGAATTAAACAGCCCCACTGCTGTAGAATATCCATAGTCTCCATTCAGAAGACCGATTCTGTATACATAAGTAGAAAGAATCTCAGATGCAGGAAGGTTCATATCTGTCTGCAGTGCATATGCTTTTTCAAAACCAATGCTCATAATATTTCCGGCCTGAAGGATAAACTGGATCACAATGATGTTTTTAATAGCCGGAAGCTGTACATACCAGATCTGCTGCAGGATATTTGCTCCATCCACCACTGCTGCCTCTTCCAGATCCTTACTTGCATTGGCAAGTGCTGCAGTATACATAATGGATGCCCATCCGGCTGTCTGCCAGATTCCGCTGGCTATGTAAATGGTACGAAATGCTGCCGGCATAGTCATCCAATTGGCATCGGAACCGATCAGTTTATTCAGCGGACCTACCGGTGAAAGAAACATACGAACCATACCACAGAGTACGATAACGGAAATAAAATTCGGCGCATAGATCAGAAGCTGAATTTTTTTCCTGATCCCGGCTCTCCGGATCTGATTCAGAAGAAGTGCCAGGATGATCGGAATCGGAAATCCCCACAGCAGTCCGTAAATACTCAGTTTCAAAGTGTTCACAAGATAATTCATAAAATCCGGTGATGCCAGAAATCTCCGGAAGTATTCCAGTCCTACCCATTTGCTTCCAAATACACCATCAATGACATTGTAATCCTCAAAAGCGATCAGTACGCCACCCATGGGCACGTATTTGAAGATGATCGTCAGAAGAAGTGCAGGCAGCAGAAAAAACACATACAGCTGCCAGTTCTTTTTCACATACTGAAGCTTTTCTGCAGCAGTTCTTTTTCCTGCCGGAACAGCTTTCGCAGAACCTTTTTTCATTCTCTTTTCCTCCCGTTTTTGTTCTTTCGTTCTTGTTTAGTAACCGGTAAAGTAACCGGTTACTTTATAATTTGATACTACTATATGACATAGCTTCTGTCAACCTTTTTTGTTAATTTATTCAAGAAAAGTTACCGGTAACTTAACTGGTTATTTTTTTATTGCTATTTAACGTCTGTATTGTTATACTTAATTACATCAATCCAATTATCCTGTACGGTCTGCAGATTTCTCTTATATGATCACATCTGCATTCCGTATCATAACTTTCTGCTGTTAAAAGGAGACTATTTTTTTATGGCTAAAAAACAGGTAACATTTGCCGATATTGCAGAATACACTGGTTTTTCCAAGACTACGATCTCCAGATATTTCAATCATCCGGATTCTCTGACCCTGGAAAATCAGGAAAAGATCGCAAAAGCCCTTGATGAGCTCGGCTACAGAAAAAACAAGCTTGCCAGGGTTCTTGCCAATGGAAAAAGCGAATTTGTAGGGATCATTGTCCCGAACCTTTATCTTCATTATTATTCCGAAATGCTGACACAGCTTCTTCGAAGTTACTCCGATTATCATTACAAATTTCTGGTTTTTGTCAGTGATGGCGGCCCGGAGAAAGAAATGCAGTATCTGGACGAGCTGATGGCTTATAAGATTGAAGGACTTATTGTTCTCAGCCATACTCTTTCCTCTGAAAAACTGGCTTCCTATAATATTCCTGTGATCGCCATTGAACGTGAAGCAGAACATATATGCAGCGTTACAACAGACAATTACATGGGCAGCATGCAGGCTACTTCTCTGCTGATACGTAATCAGTGTGATGTACTGATCCACATCAATGTCCATGTACCTGAGAATATTCCGGCTTATGACCGTATCCGTGCCTTTGAGGAAACATGCCGGGAATATCATGTTCCTTATGAACTGAACCTTAATGTTTCCGGTGATTCCTATCAGGAGCTTTTTGAACAGATGCGTGTGATCTTTCAGGATATTGACAGTAAATATTCCGGTCAGAAAAAAGGCATATTTTTATCCAATGATACTTACGCAAATATATTTCTCAATCTGATCTTCCAGAAATACAACTGTCTGCCGGATGAATATCAGATCATCGGATTCGATAATTCACCCATTGCTGCGGAGTCCATCATTCCGATCACTACTATTGGACAGCAGATTGATGTGATCGCACAGACTACCATGGAACTGCTTGTGGAACAGATGAACGAAATGAAGAAAAGAAAACCGGCACCGCTTCAAAAACCGATCCACAAAAAGATCACTCCTGTTCTGATACGACGACAGACAACCGGAGACTGAAAATACTTACAACATTTTTCCATATTCCATAACAACCCGTATATTCATGTACTGGAAACTTCATGCTATAATTCTGTAGAAAAATGTCAGATAACCATTACCGCCGGGAAATATTTTACAGTTTTCCCGACATCTATAAATATCTATTCAGGGAGGAAATCATGAAAAAAGATCAGGAAATTTTTCAGGAACGTTTAAACCATCATCACGACGAGCTTCGATGGCTGTACACAGAGCTTTATCACAATGACGATATGTTTGCAGAGCTCTGCGACCAGATGTACCAGTATTTTACAGCACGCCGACGCGCGCTCAAAAACCGCGACCTGGAAAGAGAAAAAAATCCGGACTGGTTCCGCCAGAAGGATATGCTTGGCATGATGCTCTATATTGACAATTTTGCCGGCAACATCAAGGGAGTTTCTGCCAAGCTTCCATATCTTAAGGAATGCAACGTGAACTGCCTGCATCTGATGCCGTTTCTGGACACTCCGAAGGGCCGTTCCGACGGTGGTTACGCAGTAGCCGACTTCCGCAAAGTCCGCCCGGACCTTGGTTCTATGAAGGACCTGGCTGCCCTTGCAGATAAATGCCACAAAAACGGAATGAACCTGTGTATGGATTTTGTTATGAACCACACTTCCGAGGATCATGAGTGGGCCAAAAAGGCACGCCAGGGTGACGGCGAATATATGAGCCGTTACTTCTTCTACAACAACCGTGAGATCCCGGACGAGTACGAAAAGACCGTACCTCAGGTGTTCCCTACCACTGCTCCGGGAAACTTTACCTGGCTTCCGGATATCGGTCATTATGTCATGACTACTTTTTACCCGTATCAGTGGGATCTGAACTATGGCAATCCCCGTGTTTTCAATGAGATGATGTATAACTTCCTCTTCCTTGCAAACCAGGGAATGGATGTGATCCGTATTGATGCGGTTCCGTATATCTGGAAAGAGCTTGGAACTCCGTGCCGTAACCTGAAACAGGTTCATACCATCGTCCGTATGATGCGTATGATCGCTGAAATCGTCTGCCCCAGTGTTGTTCTTCTGGGTGAGGTCGTTATGGAGCCGGAGAAGGTTGTTCCTTATTTCGGAACTGTAGAGAAACCTGAATGCCATATGCTTTACAATGTAACCACCATGGCTACAACCTGGAACAGCATTGCCACCCGCGATATCCGCCTTCTGAAAAAACAGATGGACGTTGTAAACAGCCTTCCGAAGCAGTACACCTTCCTGAATTATCTCCGCTGCCATGACGATATCGGCTGGGGACTTGATTTCGCCACTCTGAAAGACTGGGGCATGGATGAGCCATCTCATAAGCGTTACCTGAATGATTTCTTTACAGGAAAGCATCCGGGAAGCGACAGCCGCGGAGAGCTCTATAATGATGACCCGGTAACTCAGGATGCCCGTTTCTGCGGAACTACTGCTTCCATGTGCGGGATCGAGGCTGCTCTTTTTGAAAAAGATGACGAGAAGCTGAAAAGGGGTATCCGCGAGGATCTGATGCTTCACGCATATATGCTTACCCAGTCCGGAATCCCGATGCTTTACAGCTCCGATGAAATCGGACGTCTCAATGATTATTCCTATAAAGAGGATCCGGATAAGGCTGCAGATTCCCGCTATATCCACCGTGGTGCTTTCCAGTGGGAGCTTGCCGGAAAAAGAAACTCCAAATCCTCCGTTGAGGGACAGATCTTCCAGACTCTTAGCCGCATGGAGCAGATCCGCAGCCAGGAATCTGTTTTTGATAAGGACTGTGATGTATATACATACGATGTTCATGATGACAGCATTCTCTGCATCCTCCGCCAGAAAGGAAACGAACGTTTCATCGGAATCTTCAATTTCAGTGACAGCGAAAAAACTGCCTGGATGCAGGAGGAAGGAACCTTCCGCGATCTGATCACTGACCAGACACTGGAGCTTAAGGATGTGGAGCTTCCGGCTTATGGATTTATGTGGTGTAAGAGGATGTAACTGTTACTTGGTAAATAAAAAAGACGTGGCCTTACGGATCCACGTCTTTTTATTATGTTATATCTTTATTTTTTATAAGCTGTTCTGGTATTCAGAAATTACTTGCAGAGCTCCTCTGCCATTGCATCGATCTCTGCCACATTCTCATCGCTGAGGGAAGATATGATCTTTACATTGTTCTCAAGCCATGTGATATTTTTACTCTTCTCGAACATTCCTTTCATGACTTTAGCTGCAGTCGGTGCCCAGCTTCCGTTCTCAATGAGGCCGATGGTGCGGTTCTGGTAATTACGCTCTGTCAGGTTCTCGATGAATGTACGCATAAACGGGAATGCTTCTCCGTTGTATGTAATGCTGGCCAGTACCAGCTTGCCGTAGCGGAAAGCATCCTCCACTGCCTCTGCCATGTCTTCTCTTGCAAGATCGCAGACAACAACCTTCGGGCAGCCCTTTTCCTCCAGCTTCTGTGCAAGAAGCTCTGCTGCTTTCTTTGTATGTCCGTATACAGATGTGTAGGCGATCATTACTCCTTCACTCTCTACTTTATAAGAAGACCAGATATCATATTTCTCCAGATAATGTCCAAGATTTTCGGTAAGGATCGGTCCGTGAAGCGGGCAGATGGTCTGGATATCAAGAGTTGCTGCTGCCTTGAGAAGCTTCTGTACCTGCGGACCGTATTTTCCGACGATTCCGATATAGTAGCGACGTGCTTCGCAGTCCCAGTCCTCTTCTACATCAAGAGCTCCGAATTTACCAAAGCCGTCTGCGGAAAACAGAACTTTGTCTGTGCTGTCATATGTAACCATAACCTCCGGCCAGTGAACCATCGGTGCAAATACGAAGGTAAGGACGTGTTTTCCAAGTGTCAGGGTGTCACCGTTGGCTACAATATGTTTCTTTCCTTCCAGATCCATTCCACGGAAGAAATTCTCCATCATGGTAAAGGTCTTTGTGTTGGCAACAACAGTTGTATCCGGGTATGCTTTCATGAAATTCTCAATATTTGCTGCATGGTCCGGCTCCATATGCTGGACTACAAGATAATCCGGTTTCGCACCATCCAGAACCTCTGCAACTTTTCCAAGCCACTCTTCTGTGAAGCCGGCATCTACAGTGTCCATAACTGCGATCTTCTCATCTTTGATCACATAGGAGTTGTAGGACATTCCGTTTGGCACTACATACTGTCCCTCAAACAGGTCTACCTGATGATCGTTTACTCCTACATAATAAATATCATTTCCGATTTTCATTGTATTGAGTTCCTCCTTAGTCTGCTGTATTTTATATTTCCAATATTTCTGAAAATACTTTCTTATTGCTCTCATTTATTATATCATTGTTCGTACTGAAATCAATGTAGAATCTATAAATAAAAACAAACCTCTGCGCCTGGTAAAAGAGCTATTTTCCCCTCTTTACAAACCTATTCCAACATAGTATTGTATACCTTGGATGAAGGAATTTTTTATAATTTTTATGAGGTAAACTATGTGTGAAAATGAAAAAAAGAAAACGTCTTCCATTGAGATGACCTCCGGCTCTCTCTGGAAAAATATCCTCCTCTTTAGCCTTCCCCTGATGGGGTCCCAGGTGTTGGAGGTTCTTTTTAATTTAAGTGATGTTGCGGTTGTAGGGCGATTTGCAGATTACATGGCACTTGGAGCTGTGGGTTCCACAACTCTGCTGGTCACTTTATTTACCGGAATCCTGATCGGCATGGGCGCCGGAGTCAATGTTCGTGTAGCACACGAGCTTGGTGCCGAAAACAGAAAAGGAACCGAAGAAACGATCCATACATCTCTTCTTCTCTGTGCCATCGCAGGACTTCTGGTCTGTGTCGTCTGTCTTTTGTTTTCCGGACAGATGCTGTCCATGATGAATACGAAACCGGAGCTGATGGACCAGGCTGTTTTATATATGAAGATTTATGCTCTGGGTATGCCGGCCATGGCTGTATACAATTTCGGTAACGGCGTATTAAGTGCCCGCGGCGATACGAAGCGACCGCTGATCTATCTTTCCATTGCCGGAGTGATCAACGTTCTTCTGAACCTGTTTTTCGTTATCGTCTGTCATATGGCCGCCGCAGGTGTGGCAACTGCCAGCGCGATCGCACTGTATATCTCCGCAGCGCTGGTAATGATCCACCTCCTTCGGAGAAAAGACGAATGCAGGGTATCCCTGCGTAAGCTCCGTCTTCACCCGAAGGCCTGTAAAGCAGTACTGCTTCTTGGTATTCCCACAGGTCTGCAGAACGGAATTTTTGCCATTGCAAATCTGTTCGTACAGACCGGTGTCAACTCCTTCGATGCAGTCACGGTTTCCGGAAATGCCGCTGCCGCAAATGCAGACTCTCTGATCTACAACGTCATGTTTGCTTTCTATACTGCATGCGCGAGCTTCATCGGTCAGAACTGGGGTGCCGGAAATAAAAAACGTATGCTGAAGACTTATGGGATCAGCCTTACCTATGCCTTCATCGCAGGTGCGATCCTTGGTGGACTGCTTCTTGTTTTCGGTCCGCAGTTTCTGTCACTGTTTGCCACAGAACCGGCAGTCATCGATGCCGGCATGGAGAGGATCCGGATCATGGGCTTCAGCTATGCCTTCAGCTGTTTTATGGATTGCAGTATCGCCGCTTCCCGTGGCATCGGAAAAAGTATCCCACCGACCATCATCATCATTCTGGGATCCTGTGTATTCCGTGTCATCTGGTTCTATACAGTGTTTGCACACTTCCAGACCATTTCCTCACTTTATCTCCTGTATATTTTCTCATGGGGAATTACAGGCTTTGCGGAGGTTCTGTTCTTTGCTGTAAGCTTCCGGAAAATTCGGACCTGATACTTCAAATATATAGCGCCAGACGAAGCATTGATCTGGCGCTTTTTATATCTTTCTCGCGTTTTATGTACATTTGTCTTTACAAGGCGGACATAATTGTATATAATTATCCTGTTGTGCTTTTACGCGATGCAGTAATACCGGCTTAGAACGATCCGCCCTTTACACTGGATCGTTGCTTTGCAGCTCAGCATTTTTTTAGCACACTCACACAATAGGAAAGAGGAAACTAGTTATGAAAAACCTGATTCAAAAATGGAACAGCATCAACCTGATCAAGCGTATCATCTGTGGTCTGATCGTTGGTATCATTCTCGGACTTGCGATCCCTCAGGCATCTGTGATCTCCATTCTCGGTGATCTGTTCGTCGGTGCTCTTCGTGGAATTGCTCCGCTTCTGGTGTTCTTCCTGGTAATGAGCTCTCTGTGCCACATGGGAAAAGGCCAGAAAACAAACATGAAATTCGTTGTTGTACTTTATCTTCTGGGAAATATACTCTCAGCACTGGCAGCTGTGATCTCCAGCCGCCTGTTCCCGATCATGCTGACTTTTTCCGAAAATACAAATACTTCCGACGTCACTCCGCCAAGCGGTGTTGCAGAGGTCCTCAAAAACCTTCTGATGAACATTGTTTCCAACCCGGTTGACGCACTTGTCAACGCCAACTATATCGGTATCCTTGCATGGGCCATCATCTTCGGTATCGCACTGAAGGCCGCAAGTGAAACTACCAAGACTGTCATCGAAAACATTTCCGATGCAACCTCCACAGCCGTAAGATGGATCATCAGCCTTGCTCCATTTGGTATCATGGGCCTGATCTTCACAACCATCTCCGAGCAGGGGCTTGGCGTACTGTTAAGCTATGGCCGTCTGATCTGTATACTGGTGGGAACCATGCTCTTTGTTGCACTGGTGATCAACCCGATCATTACTTTCATCTGCACACGCCAGAATCCGTATCCGCTGGTTCTGCGCTGCCTGAAGGACAGTGGTATCACAGCATTCTTCACAAGAAGCTCTGCCGCCAACATTCCGGTAAACATGGAGCTGTGCAAGGATCTCGGACTTGATGAGGATACCTACTCCATCTCCATCCCTCTTGGTGCGACCATCAACATGGGTGGTGCAGCGATCACCATTTCCATCATGGCTCTGGCAGCTGCACATACACTCGGTATCAGCGTAGACTTCCCGACCGCTCTGATCCTCTGCATCCTGGCTGCTGCAAGTGCGGCTGGTGCTTCCGGAGTTGCCGGCGGTTCTCTTCTTCTGATCCCGATGGCCTGCAGCCTTTTCGGAATCCCCAATGATGTTGCCATGCAGGTAGTTGGTGTCGGTTTCATCGTAGGCGTGATCCAGGATTCCTGTGAGACAGCACTGAACTCTTCCACAGACGTACTTTACACAGCATGCGCCTGCAGGATCAGAAAGAATAAATGATCACACTTATAAACCGTCAGGCGGATATTCGTAATTGAAACAGGGGACTCCCTTGATTCGGTTAAAAAGAGCAGATCTTCCGTATTTGGAAAATCTGCTCCTTTTTTGGCTTAGAGCGTGTTTGAAAAAGGCTTTCTGCAAGATGTGCGTCACAATTTGTGGGAGATTTTGTCCGGATGAGGGCGCCGTAGCGGGCTACGGCAACTGAATTCGGGTAAAATATACCGCAAAGTGGGGCGTGCAGATTACGGGAATGATTTTTCAAACACGCTCTAACCTTCAGTTCCTGCAATATCTGCCCCATATAAAATTATCCGTAATCGGTAAATAAAACATCCTCTACATTCGAAAAAGCTTCCAGTTCTCTCCCATCTGCACAGCCAGATATACGATCTCAAAGATCACAGCTACAGATCCAAGCTTAAAAAGCAGGGAATCCACAAAGCCTCCTGCCTTACAGAAATCCAGCGCAATGCCTCCCGGCAGCGGATACAGGATCCGTACCCGTTTCCGGTTAAAGCAGTCCAGCACCAGATGTGATGCGAATCCAACCACAAAATAAAGGACCAGCTTCACGGACACCATGGATATGGCTGCACTTAAAATGGCCATAGCCATGATCGAATGCATAAATGACCGGTGCGGCTGATTTTTTCCAAAGGCGCAGACTGCAATAAAAATAATAACTCCCATGGCAACCGGCGCCATAGACTGGTTATTGCGGATCTTTTCCCAGATGGAAAAATCATAAAAATAATTCAATGCGATCTCTGCTGCCACAAGCAGTACCGCGATCAGTGTGATCCTGTCCGCATCCTTATGGGATTTGGAGGTTCCCACATCAATGTCGCTGATCAATGCTCCAAGCATTCCTGTTCCTGCCGCAAGTACCAGACCGGAAACCGTAGAGGGCTGTGTAACTGCCAGCACTGTTCCGAGTCCGACTGCCGCGTGTGTTTTTCCTGTCATAATTCTCCCCTTATTGTAAAAAATCTTCCGTTATTCAGGATTATCCACTGCTACAGATCAGACACTCTCTTCTGATCTTCTGCATATATAAATGTATCACTTTATCATTTACCGCAGATCTGAAAATACAATAAGGCAGCTGTCAGCCTTACCTTTTACTGACAGCTGCCTCCACGAAACAGCATTATATCACATAAAAAATCACGATTCTATCTAAAATCTTTCTACTTTCTTTCACGTCCCGTTTAAATGGAATATGTCTCTTGGATTTCTCTTTTAATCAGACCAGTTCATACGTCCGTAGCGAAGTGCAAGACCTTGAATCTCTTTCTGAAGCTTCACAGTCAGCTCCCTTTTGCGGATCCTCCACTTCCAGTTCTTTCCTACTGTGGAAGGCTGGTTCATTCTGCAGCTGTTATCCAGGCCCATATAATCCTGCATAGGGATCACACAGAGCTTTGCACTGCTTCTCATAACCAGGCTGATAAAGCATTTATGCAGCTCTTTATCCGGTGTATAGTTATCACAGAGATAATCCCTGGCAAGCTTACGCTCTTTTGCCATAATGCTCTTCCACCATCCGGCGATGGTCTCATTATCATGGGTTCCTGTGTATGCCACACTGTTCTCCGGATAGTTGTGTGGAAGATAATCATTGGCACAGCCGGAATCTCTGGAATCAAACGCAAACTCCAGGACCTTCATTCCCGGGAATCCACTGTCATGGACAAGCTGACGCACAGAATCTGTCACATAGCCAAGATCCTCCGCAATGACCTGCTTCCAGCCAAGGGCCTGCTCCACTTTACGGAACAGATCGATCCCGGGACCTTTTTCCCAGTGACCGCCAATGGCATTTTCTGCACCGTACGGAATGGAAAAATACTCGTCAAAGCCACGGAAATGATCGATCCTTACCACGTCATAAAGGCGGAATACGTAGCTCAGTCTGGAGATCCACCACTGATATCCTGTATTTCTGTGGTAATCCCAGCGGTACAGTGGATTTCCCCAAAGCTGTCCTGTTGCGGAAAAACCGTCCGGCGGGCATCCGGCTACAGCCACCGGCACATTCTCCTCATCCAGCTGGAAAAGTTCCGGATGAGCCCAGGTATCTGCACTGTCCATAGCTACATAGATCGGGATATCTCCGATGATCTGAATGCCTTTTTCGTTGGCATATTTTTTCAGTTTCATCCACTGCTCATAGAATTTGAACTGCATATACTGCTGGAATTCAATATCAAAATATAATTCTCTGCGATAGTAGTCCATGGCATTTGCCCAGCGAAGGCGGATATCCTCTGCCCATTTTGTCCACTCAACACCGCCGAACTGATCCTTTACTGCCATAAAAAGTGCATAGTCGGAAAGCCACCAGCTGTTTTCTGCAACAAATTTCTGATAATCCGGATTCTCGCTGATGTTGCTGTTTTCGTAAGCTTTGCGGAGAAGCTTATAACGGCCTTTGTAGATTTTTTCATAGTCTACGCTGTCTGCTCTTTTTCCCCAGCTGACCTTATCACAGTCCTCCTTTGTAAGGACGCCTTCCTCCACCAGTGCCTTCAGGCTGATAAAATACGGATTTCCCGCAAAAGTGGAGAAGGACTGGTACGGAGAATCTCCGTAACTGGTAGGTCCCAGCGGAAGGATCTGCCAGTAGCTCTGTCCCGCTTCCTTCAGCCAGTCCACAAAATCATAGGCACTCTTTGAAAAACATCCGATGCCGTACTCTGACGGCAAGCTTGTGATCGGCATCAGAATGCCGGCTGCTCTTTTATCCATATCTTTTCTCTCCTTATGTTGAGCCCTGCATCTCAGAGCATCTTATCTATTATCCTCTCACGGATGCATATTCATATAATTTACGCAACCGTTTGCGTAAATTATACGTCCATTTTGCATGAAGTGCAATGCGTTTTTGTCTTTTCTACCTTTCTTACAATTTTTACATCCTGATTTTGTGCAGTTTTTCATTATGTCAAACAGAATCTGTCTGCATCTCACTACCTGATTTTCTGTGCATCTGTTTTTACGCAATTTCATGCAATTTTCCGTGCAATATGTTTGACAGTATCCTTGTTATGAACTACAATATCTCTATCAGACTGAGATAAAAAAGCCGGATCAGAGGCATACTTCCGCTTTGATCCGGCATATCCGTGAGGAGGCAAATTTATGGCAGTAACCATCAAAGATGTGGCAGCTCTGGCCGGGGTGTCCCCGTCCACCGTTTCCAGAACCTGCAAAAATAATCCATCTATCAGTGAAGAAACCAAGGAACGTGTACGCAGAGCCATGGCGGAGCTTGGCTATGAGCCGAATTTTCAGGCCAGTAACCTGGCAGCACAGATTTCCCGCTCCATCGGTATCATCCTGCCTCCGTCCCCAAAGGAGACATACGAGAATTCCTTTTACCTTGAGACGATCCGGGGGATCAGCCACTACTGTAACGCACATCAGTATATCAGCACCATTGTTACCGGTCAGAATGAAGAAGAGATCCTTAACGCAGTACGTTCCATGTCCAGAAGCGGTAAGGTTGACGGATTTATTGTTCTTTATTCCCGTGTGAATGATCCTGTTATTGATTTTCTTTTCAGTGAAGGACTTCTCTATATCCTGATCGGAAAACCGGCACAATACACCAATCATACGATCTATATCGATAATGACAACCTTCTGGCCGGACAGGAGGCAACGGAGTATCTTTATGCTCTGGGCCACCGGAAGATCGCTTATCTGGGTGTAGATAATTCCCTGGTCTTTTCCGCAGACCGCAAAACCGGCTACATGACTGCGCTGATCAGTCACGGATTAACCGTACAGCCTGAATACTGTATAGAGGTTTCGGCAGCTTCCCAGGATGAGTTTCAGGAGCTTCGAAAGCTGCTTTTAAGCGAGGATCGTCCTACAGCTGTGCTTGTCAGTGATGATATTCTGGCGCTTTCTCTGGAAAGGATCTGTATGGAAGCAGATATCTCCATACCGGAGGATCTGTCCATTCTTTCCTTTAACAACTCACTTTTTGCCAGACTGACTTCGCCTCAGCTGACCTCCATTGATATTAACTCCGGGCAGCTTGGAATGGAAGCAGCCACGCAGATGATCAGTCATATCGAAAATCCGAGCCTTCCGGCCACAAAGATCATTGTACCTCACCAGCTGATCGAAAGGGACAGCTGCCGGAGGATCTGATCTGCTTTCAAACAAAAAACAGGTATCTTCTCCGCTGACTGTGTATTGACCACCACTTATCGATCTGACATTGGTGGTCGATCTACCACCCGGCAAAAAGATACCTGTTTTTCATTTTTTATAATGCTTTCTCATAACACCAGTACATATGTCCCCAGAGTTCACACTCTCCCACGTTCTCAAAATTCAGCTTATCATAAGAACGGAGTGCTTTTACATTGTCCTTCGCAACAAGAAGATGTACAGCTTTATAGCCCCGCTTCTTCAGCTCTTCCATCACACCCTTAAGAAGTTTCCCGGCAATCCCCTGATTCTGGAATTCCTGACATACTCCCACCCGGGAGACCTCCACTGACGGCACCATGGTTTCTGACCAGCATGTGAGACATTCCACATTTGGATCATCATCAATGGAGATCACACCTGCGATATTTCCCGTATCGTCCCGCATACAGAACAGCGCATCTCTGGAAAGATCAAATTCCACTTCTTTTTCTGAAGGATACTCCTCTGTCCACACACAATAGGGCGTCCCCAGCAATGAACGGTACAGCTTCAGAACTGTATCTGCTTCTTCTCTTTTTACACGCTCGAAATTCATTTTATATCCTTTCTCCTGAAAATACATTCTTTTTCCGCCCGGATCTCGCCAGTATCAGGATCACAGCAAATGTAATGATCTCTGAACTCAGAAAGGAACTCCACACGCCATTGATCCCAAATAATCCGGAAATAGCTTTTTCCCAGGACCGTCAAATCTGCAATCTGCACCATGTCCTTTTCTGATTCTGGTTTTCATCCCATTTATCATTTATTCTAACTCAAAAAAGCTTCTCTTTTTGTTACTGATAATAACATCTTTCGCTACACCCCGCCGGAAACACTATCCGTTTTAACGTACATTTAAATTCCCTCTCATTTTCTGCAGCGTCCAGGATTTCCAACGCTTTTCGCAAATTCCGGATATCTTTTTCCATGTGATCCACATAGTTTCCCCGGCCAACCAGCTTCAGATGCGTGATCCCTGCCTGCTTCAGCTGATACAGTGCACACAGTCCACAGCCTGTCTCACCACAAAGATATCCGGATTCATCATATGCTTTCAGATCCGGTTCCTGATCCCACGCCTGCTCCTGAAGAGCCATTATTTTTTCCGGAACAGCATCACCATTCCGTACAGTTCCAAGCCAATAGGACACCCTGCAAAGATATCCCATCTCATCACAGTGAAGAGAATTACAGAATGCTCCCGTAAACTGGCACATTTCATTCAGCACAAAGGCCTCGAACTCCATTCCCGCCTCCGGTCGGATCCCGGCCTGTTTTTCCACTTCTCTCTGAGATGCAATAACAGACTGCATATCCCGGAACATGTTTTTCCGATGAAAGATCAATCTCTTCAGAGGAAAGCGCCGGAACATCTTCAGCATTTCGCTGTTCACTTCCCCTGTCTCTCCGCTGAGATGGATCTCACAGGAAATCCCCCTGTTTTTCAGATAAACAAGAAGCGCCGGATCTGCAATGATATAGCTTCGAAATCCAATTCCCATGCACTTTTCTATGATATCTCCGATCTCCGGATACTGTTCCGGAAGATAATACAGGGAATTGAAGGTGAGATGCACCGGCTTTTTATATTTTTTTACCATCCGGGAAAGAATTTCCAGCTCACTGTATGCTCCAAGCTGAACATTACAACAGAGAACCTCCCTGCGATTTAACGGCATTACTGTGCCATATTTTTCCGCCCAGGAAAATGGTACATAGCCACAGAAAAATTCATCTGCTCCTGCCTGCACAAAACGTTCATATTCATCTATGGAGCCTAACCCGGCTGTTATTTTCATACTGTTATCCATGTCCTGTTCCTTTTTCTGCAATGTATTCTTGTCAAACAGATATTCGTGCTCCACCTTCACAGCCTGCTCATCACCTGTCATATATTAACAACAATGCGATCCGGCTTTGTGCCTTTTATATTTTTCCACATTTCAGGTATCTCCGGAAATGTTTTATCCACACCGAACAGGGAATTATACCTCCCTGCCATGTGTAAATGTTCCGGATAAAGAAGTGTGTATTTTTCACAAAATTTCGGACAGTGCTCCGCAAGCTGCTGTGTACCACGATCCCCAGTGGTGCACAAAGCATACAATGGACAATACTGCGAAGTGTTTGTCTGATAAAAAGGCAGATGCAGACTGTTTTTTCCCGGGGGAAGCTCCTGTGGATATCCACAGGACTCCCACTCGTATCTGTGGATATGAAATTCTTCAGCCAGAAAATCCCGATAAAACCCCGCATTCAGGCTGTTTTGCTGAAATAATAAGGTATCACCGGATTTATATTTCATTCGCGGATCCTTTTTTCGTTTATTAAGCAATGTGCCCAGAACAGGATGCAGGCGGGATGTTTTTCCACAGAGCATTTCCACCATGGCCCAGTCATTGACTACGATTTCCACATTCACCCCATGAATACAGCACCAGTTATCCACCTTTTCCAGAAGCTTTCCCACAGACAAAAGCATAAATTCCCGGATATAAGAAAATACCAGTGTGATCTCCGATCCCTCCGAATACACTTTATCCATGATAGAAAAAAGCTGCTCTTCTATCGGAAACAGGTTATGGCAGAACTGATTTCCAATATAAAATCTGTCCGGTATCCGGCCTGCAAAATAACTGTGAGTGAGATAATTCTTCTGCCAGTAAGACGCCAGAAAAGCCTGCAGCGGCTGGCACAGATATTCTTCATACAGGGAAGTGCAGTTTAATTCCAGGGCAAACTCTGCATTATCCAAAAGCCTTAATTCTTCTGCACCCATTGTATCCTGTGGATTTCCGGAAGCCTTTTCATTTTCTCTGAAAAACCACCGCTTCTTCTGTTCCTCCAGACTCCTGCAGTGCATCTCATCCAGCTCCGCAGGATAACCGGTCAGTGATTTCGCCAGCTCTCCATCGTCTCCTTCCAGCTTCAGACGGATATATCGGTTGTACTCTCCGGCCAGACGCCGAACCTCCTGTACATAATCCTTCTGTTCCACTCTCACAGAATATTCCCTGTAAAAATATTTTCCGGTTTTCTTTTCAACTGGCTGTTGATCCTGCAGGCATTGCTCCTCTGCTGCACTCATCCCAAACCTCCGGATCTCCACTCTCCTGTACCCGGCTTTTTTCATATCATAAAAACAGATCAGAAACTGCTCCGGTTCCGGGCATTCCTCTGCCAGCCGAAATCGAAATCCATCTTCACCCAGCTCTGTGATCCGGATTTCTTTGCCGTCCATAAAACCGGATAGTAATCCAAATGGTATCATAGAGATCCTCATCAGGAAAGCTTCCTCCCTTCAGGCAAAAAAAGGAGATGCCATATGCTCCCATACAGCACCTCCCACTGTTCCTTCTTATTTCACTTCTACTAATTCAATTCTGAAATTCAGCTCTTTACCTGCCATCTCATGATTAGCATCGAAAGTAATGGTTTTTTCATCTTTTGCGTTAACTTTAACCGGGAACGGCTGACCATACTGATTGGAGAGGTATACCTGCTGTCCTACAGTAAGATCCTCAGCACCCGGAAGCTGTTCGATCTCAAGTGTAAAAATCGCATCCGGATTCGGCATACCGTAAGCTTCCTCAGGCATCAGATGAACATCTACCACCTGGCCAACCTCCATGTTTGCAACTGCCGCATCAAAGCCTTTAATCATCTGTCCTGCTCCGCAGATGAATTCCAGTGGCTCGCCACGGTCATAGGAAGAATCAAACTGTGTTCCGTCATTAAAGGTTCCTCTGTAATGTGTACGGCAGGTTTTTCCGACATTAGGACCTGTGATAGATGGCTGGGAACCGCATCCGCCGCCACAGCCTCCGCAGGAATGTCCGTCTTCATGACCGCCGCAGGAGTGTCCATCCTCATGGCTTCCGCAGGAATGTCCATCTTCATGATGGTGATGATCACAATTCACACCTGTGGATACCAGCTCGCCCTTCAGATAAGCATCCACAGCCGCATCTACGTCACCCTGTGCTCCGGAACATAACTCAACACCAGCCTCAGCAAGTGCTGCCTGAGCGCCTCCGCCGATTCCGCCACAGATCAGAACGCTGATCCCCTGATCTGCAAGAAGTCCGGCAAGTGCACCATGTCCGGTGCCATTGGAGCTGATCACTTCACTGGAAACAACCTTGTTATCTTCCACCTCATATACCTTGAAAAACTCCGTTTTTCCAAAGTGCTGAAAAATGTTTCCATTATCGTATGTTGCTGCAATTTTCATTTGTAAAACCCTCCATTAGTCAGATATGTATTATATTAGTATATCGTGCAGGCAGGATAAAAGCAAGGTTTAACTTCTCTCTGCCGGCTCTTGCTGTCATTCAATGAATCCAGTATAATAGAAGCATCTGTAAAAATAAAAGATTTTTTGAATAAGAAGGTTTGAACTAAAATGAAATCATACGAAGAATTACTTTCAGATATTGAAGAAGACATGGAACTCATGGGTTCCTCACACATTGTTTATTCCATGGAAGAGGACGACATTGTTACCGATTATGATTATCTTCCATCCGATTCCTGTACGATCTCCATTACCTTAAAGGAGCTTCAGGAAAAGCTTCAGCTGCAGATGCTCTATGCAAAAGTTTCCGCTCATACAGCCGGAGCAGATAAAAATGCCCCGAAATTAGCTGTTGTTTTTCCGGGCATCGGATACACTGCTGACAAGCCGCTTCTGTACTATACCAGCCGCCTTGCCAGCAAACACGGCTACAAAATCCGCACTGTATCCTATGGCACCCTCCCGGAAAATGTCAAAGGAGATCCTGAAAAAATGAAACAGGCCTTTGACCTTGCCCTGGAACAAACAGAACGCTCCTTAGGCAGCATCGACTGGAATTCCTATGGCAGCGTTCTGTTTATTTCCAAAAGCATTGGTACAGTCATCTCCTCAGCCTATGCTTCCCGACACGATCTGACTGTAAAAAGCATCCTGTTCACGCCTCTTGCAGAGACCTTTTCCTTCCCACTTGCCGGAAGCATCGCCTTCCACGGCACCGCAGATCCCTGGGCCGAAACCGATTCCATACGGGAACTGGCAGCGCAGAAAGATGTCCCTCTCTTTCTCACCCAAAACGCCAACCATTCTCTGGAAACCGGGGATGTACTGACGGATATCTTTATTCTAAAAACCACAATGGAGCGGGTCCAGCGTTTTATTTAACGCCGGTCCTCTTATTTTTCTCCACCCACTAAAAACTGAGGTGTCAGCTTGTTCAGCTCACGTTCCATGGAAGTTCTGGAAATATCACTGATGTCCTTCAGGGCAAACACTTTGGAAAAGCCGATCTCCATCATGTAATCCAGATCCCATACCGGACGCTTTTTATCACTCATAAACAGCTTACTGCTGAGCTCTTTCCCTGTTTCCGCATCTTCATGAGCATGGATACCTCTTCCATATTTTTCCCACATAGCAGCATCATGTGCCTCGTAAATCTTTTTCTTTTCTTCATCATAAAGATGCAGATACCAGCAGGCGTCCGATACCAAAAGACGTCCGCCTTTTTTCAGTACACGCAGCCACTCCTTGTAAGCCTTCTGTGGATCGTCCAGCGTCCATGTGATATTTCTGCAGATAACCATATCAAATGTCTCATCCGGGAAATTCAGATTGTGGCAGTCCATAGTCATCAGATCTGCGGATAAACCTGCTGCCTTTACATTTTCCTTTGCTTCATGGATCATATTTTCAGTAATATCGATCCCGGTCACATGATGTCCTTCTTTTCCCAGCATAATTTCAAAAAATCCCGGCCCGCAGCCTACGTCCAGTACTTCCAGATGTTCTTTTTCCGGCGCATACTCCAGAATCAGATTCTTCCAGTTTTCTGCTGTTTCACTTTTCAATTCTGCCTTGATCCCTTCGCTGTAAATGCCAGCTTCTCCTTCCCAGTACTCTTTGATCTTATCGTTTTGCATGTCACTTCTCCTTCTTTGTGGCTACTACAATAAATTTTTTTCCCTGATATCCGTATTTCCAGAAATCCATCGTCCATGGTCTGTTTAGCCAGCGGTTCTCTCTGATCTGGATCCTGGCAAAGCGTACCTTTTTTAATATCTGAAAGTCCGCTTCCGGACGCTTCTGCGATGTAAATGGCAGCTTTTCATAAATTCCGCTGTTTTCCTTCACGTCAGATCCATATGTTTTTCTTTCTGTAACATAAATAAGAAAATCAGCAATTTTCATATGGATCTTATTTTTTAATGTGGGTTCGACGGTCCGATAGTCCCCATCAAAATAAATGATCCTTCCACCTGGTTTTAATACAGCCTTCCAGCGTCTGAAAGCTTTTTCCGGATCATATAATGTCCACACCGCATCTCTGGAAAGTATCACATCATAGCTTTGTTCCTGTTCCAATGGCAAAGTTACACCATCTTCCTCACAGATTTCCACCTGCTGATGATACTGCCGCATATTCCTTCTGGCTTTTTCTACCATTCCTGATGAACCATCGATCGCTTTTACATCATGTCCCAGACGCGCTGCTATGATGCTCATAAAACCCGGGCCGCAGCCCACTTCTAAAATACGAAGGGGCTCAGGTCCAAGAAGTCTTTTCAATTCTTTTGTCCAGTAAGATACCGTTCTTTTGTTACTCAATTGTTTTTGGATCATATCATCATAATCACCGGAATCTTCTGTCCATTTATTCTCGATCTTTTCAAACATTTTTTACTCCACTACATCCAATGTTGCCCAGTTAATGCCTTCATAGGCAGTCGGTGCAAGCTCTACATTGGTCAGTCTGGTATTGTTATAGATATAATCACGGTTCGGATAATACAGCGGCACTGTTACTGCCTGATCATTGATACGTGTGAGGATCTTATCGTATAATTCCGTCCGCTTTTCTTCATCCTGTGTCTTTAATACTTCTCCGAGATCTTTGTTCAGCTCCTCATCGTACCAGTTTACTGCCTTTGCTCCATCTTCCGCATAGAACATTGATTTCAGGAATCCATGAGGCATCCAGGAATCTTCATAGCTGCGGTAAATGCACAGATCGTAATCTCTGGTGTTCCAGATCTCATCATAGTAAGCTGCGGATTCTTTTTCTACCAGTTCAATACCTACACCGACCTTCTCATATTCAGATTTCAGGAATTCACAAAGAGATTTCCATGAAGCATATTCTTCAGTCTGGAATACCAGTCTGAGGCTCAGTGGTTCTCCGTCTTTTTCTACAATACCATCTCCATCTGTATCCTCATATCCTGCTTCCTTTAACAGTTCCTTTGCTTTATCCGGATCATATGGATAGCCCTTGCTGTTTTCTTCTGTTACATAAGGAACTGTCGGAGACATAAGTCCGGTTGCCGGATTGCCGTAACCATCCAGCAGATCATTTACAATGCTTTCTTTATTTGTTGCATAATTCAGTGCCTGACGTACGTTTATATCCTGAAGCGCCGGTGTATCATAATTTTCAATCAGATAGTAAGAAAGTGTGGAAACCTGCTGTTCTGTCGATAAATTTTTATCTGCCTGGATAATACTGAAGCTTTCGGATGGAATATCCTGAAGATTCAGATCTGCCTCTCCACTCTGAAGCGCCATCACTCTGGCATCACCGTCTACCACCTGTTTCAGAACTACTTTATCAATATTTGGTTTCTCACCGTAATAATTAGGATTTGGTACCAGGACAACCTCCTGACCGCTTTCATAACTGTCGATCATCCACATTCCGGTACCCACTTCCTGACAAAATTCTCCGTCTTCATCCAGTGCACTTTCACAGGTGAAACGGAATGGTCTTGGATAGCTGAATTCGATCAGCAGTGTATAGCATGGTTCTGCGAACTTAAATTCTACAGTATAATCATCTACCTTTGTAACATTTTCCAGTTTGGCTGAAAAGTTACCGATCACATCCTGTTCCACCCATCTGTTATAATTCCACATCACATTGTCTGCATTAAACTCTGTGCCGTCCGAGAATTTCACATCTTTTCTTAAATGGAACGTATAGGTTGTGCCATCTTCGCTGATATCCCAGGATTCTGCCAATGCCGGTTTGATTTCTCCATTTTCTCCGTAACGTACCAGAGGATCATAGATCATTTCATAAAGACGAAAATCCGGACCACTTTTTACCGGGTCACAAAGTTCAGGAGTCAGATCAATGGATGTCATTGCCGTAACTACTTTTTCCTCTTTTGCCTGTACATTGACACCTGTCAGTAAAGTTGCCGCCACCATGCTCAATGCTATCAATTTTGCTACACGTCTTTTCTTCATTTCTTCCTCTCCTTTGTTTGTTTTATATTTTACAGCATATGACATGCCGCAAAATGTCCTGTTTCAATTTCTGTCAATTCCGGTATATGCTCTCTGCATATATTTGTACATCTTCTGCACCGGTTCTGATATGGGCAGCCCTGTTCCGGAATGGTATCTGAAAATATTTTCTTTTCCTGTGATCCGATTCTTCGCATTTTCGGTTCTTTTACCGGAATGGAATCAAACAGATCTTTTGTATAAGGATGTACTGCTGTCTCTTTTAAGCTGTCCGTATGATCGATAAACTCGACCACGCGTCCCTGATACATAATAGCCACCTCTTTGCAGAGATATGGAACGTTGGACAGATCGTGAGTGATCAGTAAATAAGTCATCTCATATTTTTCCTGCAGCTCATTTAACAGATGCAGGATCTGCTTTCGTATGGAATAATCCAGACTGGATACCGGTTCATCACAGATCACAAGCTCCGGTCTTAATACCAACGCCCTCGCAATATTAGCTCTCTGACACTGACCTCCTGAAATCTGTCCAACATAACGGTTGCGGATATCCGGATCAAGCCCCGTCTGGATCAAAGCCTCCTTTACTCGCTCTTCATACTCACCCTCTTGCAGTTTTTCATGTAATTTCAAAATTTCCAGAATATTTTCTCCAATGGTATAACCGGGATCAAATACCCCGCTGCTGCTTTGAAAGACCATCTGAAGATTCTTGCGATATGGACGAAACTGCTTTTCAGACAAATCCTGCATTTCCTGTCCCTGAAACCAGAATTTTCCATCTGTAGGTTTCTCCAGGCCGGCGATCAGCTTTCCGAATGTAGTTTTACCACTTCCACTTTCACCGATCAGGGCCATGGATGATCCTGCATGGATTTCCAGACTTACATCATCCACTGCCTTCACAATTTTTTTCTTGCCATAATATTTTTTTAAATGTTCTGTCTTTAGTAACGTACTCATACTTTTCCCCTATAAAACTGCATCCAACAGTTTTTTTGTATATGAATGCTGCGGATGATAAAAGATCTCTTCAACCGTTCCGTTTTCCACTATTTCGCCGTCTTTCATGATCGAAACATCATCCGCGATCTCTGCCACCACACCCAGATCATGCGTAATAAATAACACGCCCAGATTTTCTTTCCTGGATAGCTGATAGATTTCTTCCAGGATCTGCTTCTGTACGGTTACATCCAAGGCTGTCGTCGGCTCATCTGCGATCAGATAATCCGGTTTCATGGACATGGCAATGGCGATCATAACACGTTGGCACATACCACCAGACAATTCGTAAGGTTTTTTCTTCATCAGTTCTTCCGGATCACGCAGATTCATCATCCGCAGACTTTCCAACGCTGCTTCCCTTGCCTGTTTTTTGCTCATTCTGCGATGTTTTCTCAGTCCTTCCAGAAGCAGTTGTTCAACTGTAAAAAGTGGATCAAGAGCAGCAGTCGGATCCTGAAAGATCATTCCGATCCTGTCTCCGTATAACTGTCGTTTTTCTTTTCCTGATAACTTCAGAAGACTCTTTTCGTTCAGTGTCACATCTCCGGATATCACCTTTCCATTTCCTGCAAGCAGATTCATGATCGTCAGAGAGGTAACTGACTTGCCGCTTCCACTTTCTCCCACCAGAGCATGGATCCTTCCGCGTTTTACTTCCAGGCTGACATCTTTTACTGCATGAACCATTCCGTGAGATGTCTGAAACTCCACATGTAGTCTTTTTACCCTTAGGACATCATTTTTGGGCTGTTCCATTCTGTATTCCCTCCCCCAGATAATTAAATGCCAGAACAATGATCATGATCAGTATGCCCGGATAAAACATCAGTCTTGGATAAGTCTGGATATAACTTCTACTGTCACTGAGCATGATCCCCCATTCCGGTGTCGGTGCCTGCACACCAAGGCCGATAAAGGAAAAACCGGCAATTGACAGAATGATCGAACCGATTTCCATTGTTGCCAGTGCGATCACAGATGGCAGGATATTTCTCAATACATGCCTAAATATGATCCTTGCGTGGCCGCAGCCGCCGGCTTTTAGTGCGGTCATATAATTTTTATTTTTTTCCTGAAGTGTCAATGCTCGGGCAAGCCTTGCATATTCTGCCCAGGATACGACCGATAAGGACAGAATCAGATGAGCGCCGCTGGCTCCTACGGTTCCTGC
This sequence comes from Blautia sp. DFI.9.10, assembly GCF_024461705.1. NCBI lineage: Bacteria > Bacillati > Bacillota > Clostridia > Lachnospirales > Lachnospiraceae > Blautia > Blautia sp. DFI.9.10. The sequence goes on along the minus strand of NZ_JANGAA010000019.1, from coordinate 38,028 downwards.
AATGGCAAGTGCCACAATAAAGACCGGCATAGCCATAAATACATCAATGATCCTCATAATTATGGAATCGATTTTTCCACCTACATATCCGGCAAACAGTCCGATAGGCACCCCGACACATACAGTAATCAGAAGCACCGTAAAGCTATAGCTCAGTGAATACCGGCTGCCCCAGAGAAGTCTTGATAAAATACATCGTCCCAGCTGATCAGTACCTAAAGGATATGCCGCCGACGGATTCTTTAATTTTATCGAAACATCCACAAGCAGTGGATCATGCGGCGCTAATACAGGTGCAAAAATAGCTGCCAATGCAAAAATTATGACCACCATCAATCCTATTTTTGTTTTCGGTGACCGGAATACTTGTTTCCAGTACAGATTCTGGATCATGCTTTTTTCTGTTTTCTGCTTTCTTCTGCTTCCCATTCTATGATCTCTCCTTTACTTTAACTGGATTCGCCGGTCAATCGCAGAATAGGCGATATCCACAAGAAAATTTAATACTACAATGCCAACAGCCAGAATAAAGATAAAACATTGCAGCACCGGAGTGTCTTTTGAGATCACGGATTTCAATGCCAGATTTCCGATTCCCTGAATTGAAAAAATACTTTCTATCACAGCTGAGCCACAGAAAAAACCGATCACAATTGATACCAGACGTGTCAGCACAGGAATCAGGATATTTTTCAGACCATGACGCAAAATTACATTTACAGATGACAATCCCTTAGCTCTGCTGGCACGTATGTAATCCTGCTTCAGCACCTGTATCATATTGGTACGGATCAATCTCGTCATAATTCCAAAGAAACTGATATCCATGGCAAATGCCGCAAGAATCGGGATGCCTCCGGCATCTCCTCCGATCACGGAAATCACTTTTAGCTTTACTCCAAATATATAGAGCAGCATCAGACCGATCCAGAAAGATGGCATAGATACACTGAGGGACGACAAAATGCGAATGACTTTATCCAGAACTCTGTTTTCATAAATTGCCGACAAAATTCCAAGAGGGACTGATACGATCATCAACAATAAAAACGAAGTAACTGCCAGTTTAAATGTCTGTGGAAAATATCTTTTTAATTCCTCAAAAGCCGGTTTTCTGGTAGAATATGATTTTCCAAAATCGCCATGAAGTGCCTGATCCAGCCATTTCCCGTATTGTACCAGCACCGGCTGATCCAGTCCTTCCTCATGCCGTACTTCTTCTACCTGCTCCGGTGACGGATGCTCATATTTTTTCTCCGCCAGCACTCTGGCAGCATCACCTGCCGATATAAAACTCAGCATAAAAATAATAAATGTAACCGCCAGCACTACCGGAATCATAAATATAAAACGCTTTGCAATTACTTTTCCCATCTTCATCTCTCCTCATTTTTTATCTGTTTATTGTTTTTAAAATAAAAAAAGCTGATATGATCCAGCATCATATCAGCACAAAAAACAAACCTCCACCTCAGGCAGAGCTTATTCCTTCTGTATCCCATCCGAATCAGAATTCTTCTGTCAAAAAGGCAAGTCTCCTGACTCCAGTTCTTCCTACTTACCATCTTCCCGGATCTCTCCAGTGATATTTTGGTTTTCGTCCCTGTCACAGTAGCGGTGGCTGTTCTGGCATTTCACCAGATTCCTTATTAAGTACTTTGTACACCCTTCTGACTATTCAATTTTCATAGTTGCAATGAATAAATATTATAATATCATACTTTTCTTTTTATATAAATAGTTTTTTGTCAAATATAAAATATCTGAACATTTCATAGTGAAACCCGGATATTTTCTGCCTGTATTATTATAGATCCCTTAAGTAAATAACATTATGTATGAACGGTGACTTCTTTATATTTCCGTATAATGATCATATAACTTACGAATAATAAAACAGCTGCACTGCTCCATGCACAGATCTCTGCATAGTATATTCCATCTTCACCGATCAGTTTTGGCAGCAGCAGCGCAACACTGACACGCATGATAAATTCTGCAATGCCGCTGGCAAGCGGAATCAAAGTATTACCCAGGCCCTGGATAGCGGAACGATACACATACAGCAAATACAGCACCCACAAAAAGACAGCCATGATAAACAAATACTTATATGCTATATCCAATACCTGTCGGGTCTGATCCGGTTCACCGGATACAAACAGGGACAGTACATTACGTCCAAACAGTACCATCATGCCGGAAATGAAAGCCGAAGTGAGCACTGCCATATAAGTGCCGCTGCGCACGCCTTTTCGAATCCTCTGGTATTTTTTTGCACCAAGATTCTGGCCCACATAGGTTGTAATAGCATATCCATATGAAACGGCAGCCATCTCCAAAACCCCATACAGCTTGTTCGATGCCGTAAATCCCGCCACAAACAGAAAACCAAATCCATTGATCACATACTGTACCACAAGTCCTCCCACGGAGATGATCACATTCTGTATCGCAAGAGGAACCGCCAGTTCCAAAAGCCGCAGGCTCATAGAGGGTTGCCTGTAAAAGTCCTTCTTTTCCAGGCGGATATCCGGGATTTTACGTAATACGATCAAACAGTACAAGGCTGAAAATCCCTGTGCGATAACGGTTGCCACTGCTGCTCCGGCTATACCCCAGCCAAAAACCGCCACAAATAACAGATCCAGTCCCACATTGATCACTGCTGCCACTGTCATTGCGATCAACGGAGATCTGCTGTTTCCAAGTGCCCGAAGGATCGCTGCAAATATATTATAAGCAGCTATGATCGGGATTCCCGCAAAAATCAGCCGCAAATATAGCATTGTCAGATCAATGACATTATCCGGTGTCTGTAAAAATAAAAGAACATGATAAACTGTACCTTCACTTACTGCGAGTACGACCACAGACAGTAATGCTGTCATGATATAGCTTTTCGCTACTGCACATTTCAGATTTTCCTTTTCCCTTGCTCCATAATACTGAGATACAAGAATAGAAAAACCCTGTGTGATACCTGTCATGATCCCCAACACCAGCCATACCAGCCAATCTCCGGCCCCTACTGCCGCCAGTGCTTCAACTCCTACCACTTGTCCGACGATCATGGTGTCTGCCATTGTATAAAACTGCTGAAAAATATTTCCAAGCATCATTGGTATGGCAAAAGTTATGATCAGTTTTCCGGGAGATCCGGCAGTCATATCTTTTTCATTAGTTCCCATAAGAATCTCCTTTTCTTTTCATCCTTGACCGCTATTTTACAAGGGACTCTTACGAAACACAAGCCTATTTTTTCACAAAGTTTTTCTCATATTTTTGGTAGCTATTACATCTTTATAATCATTATTTTTAATGGATCATTTTTGCCACGCCTATCTTAAAACTCTTTCTTCTTCATGGCGCTCATACTATACTTATACGAAGCAAACCATATAAGCAGACTTAGCACAATGAGGGCAATCCCGATTTCAAGATCCCCTATTCCCCCTATCATATGCAGAATACTTTCTTTTAATCCCAAGTTAGTCTTCACAAAAGATCTAATTGTATAACAAATCGCAAAAATAATTAAAATTGCGATTGGCAGTACAATTCGCCCTTTCTCTCCTTCGAACCTTATCCTGATCGCGATCATAATTCCCGCAATTGCCTGAAACACAAAAAATGTGATCAACTCCATTGCCAGCATTTCCAGATCAAACACCTCTTCAGGATTTATGAGTACCATAATTCCTGCACAGATCATTCCAATGCACCATCCACATACTGTCATGATAAAGGAAAAAATATATTTTTCTCTGACATATATTTTTTTATTTACGGGTAAAGAAAATAAATATGTGTAACCATGGCCATTTTCATCATAACTGATCGTATTACCTGAATATATCGCCAGAACAGATGGGATATACATTGCAATGAAAGCAGCTGCCTTTTTTCCTGTAAGTATAAAAAACAATGCTACAAACACTAACACCAAAAAAAGATTACCACCTTGCCGAAAAAACAATCGAAAATCCTTTTCCAAAAGCCCTCTGATTCCTTTCATCATCTTTCGCCCCCTGTCAACATCAGGATCACCTGATCGAGTGATCCGCTCTCTACTACGATTTCCGGATAATTTTCTATATAATACTGCTTCTCGTTCGTCAGACAGGCAACTCCAAAAAACTCTTTTTTCTCTTTCAAAAGATACCTTTTATCTACTGCCTGATATTGTTCCTCACTGACCTTCAACACTGCATATCTTTCAAGAATCGTATCCATCGCTTCATGAAGTATGATCTTTCCTTTATGTATCACATAAATGTCATCACACAGATGTTCTAAGTCCGAAGAAATATGTGAACTGATCAGGATACTTCTCTCCGGTTCTTCTTCCATATACTCTCTTAAAATATCCAGCATCCTTTCTCTCGCTCCGACATCAAGCCCTGCTGTCGGCTCATCCAGCATCAGGAATTCTGCCTGATGTGTCAATGCAATGATCAGATTCAGCTTTGCTTTCATTCCTGTTGAGTACTCTTTTATAAATTTATCCAACGGAATCTGATATTCTTCACACATCTGATGAAATTTTTCTGCTTCAAACTTTGGATACAATTTAGCAAGAACTGCCTCAACATCTTTCCCTTTCAAGTATCCACTGAATCCGGCTTCTGCCAGGACAACTCCCAGCTCTTCTTTCTCTTTTTCACTTAACTCTTCCGGTATTTTTCCCAGGATCTTTATCTCACCGGCATCATAAGAAATGAGTCCGAGCACTGCCTTGAACAAAGTACTCTTACCGGCTCCGTTCTCTCCAACCAGACCGGTGATTCTTCCTTTTTCTACATTTAACGAACAGTCTAACTGAAATTCACCGTAGCTTTTCTTTACTCCTTTGATCTCCAACATAATCATTCATCCTCCATGATGAGTTCAAACAACGAACGGATCTCTTCCTCCTTCATTCCGCAGCGCCTTCCCTTCTGAATTGCTGCTTCCAGATCCGCCTCAACCTCTTTCCTTCGCTCTTCTTCCATCAGCTGTGTATTCGAAGCCGCTACATACGTTCCTTTCCCATGAACTGTGACTGTCATGCCCTCTGCTTCCAGATTGTCATATGCTTTCTTCACAGTAAGTGCACTGATCTTCAGTTCCTTTGCCATTGTTCTCACGGACGGCAATATATCATTTTCTTTTAACTCTCCGGAGATGATCTGCGCCTTGATCTGCTCCATGATCTGCTCATAAATTGGTACCATCGATGTATTATTGATTATAATCTTCATATGTCCCTCCTGTTGCAAACAGTATATAACAGTGCAATACTGTTGTCAACTGTTATATACTGTTTTGCAGTAGTTGACTGCCGGGATTCTGTCATCTGCCATTAGAAGGTATGGGAAGTCTTAGTCATTTACTTTTCATGATCATTAATTTTTATTTGTTACGCAAAATGTATTGATTTTATAGACCGATTAGTCTATTTTGTAAATAACTACAACAAAAATATTCTTGGAGAAATATATGACGAAAGCTATCAATAATTATGATAAAACAAAAATTTCAATGGCACATGTTTTCCTGCAATATGATCAGGCTACAATGATACATAAATATTCATTAGATTACAATTCTGACTGGTTATATATTACTTTTATTAACCGTACCTATCGTATTAACCGAAAAACGGGAAGTGTTCAGTGGTCAGATAATGATTTTGAAACAGTTCATGAAGCCAATCATAATGAAGCAATGACTATTTATGATGTTTTATGTTATTCAAAGGATAGATGCCATCTGTCACATGAATTTGTAAATATAAACAGCCTTTCCTCTGTCCGAACAGGAAATCTCTCACCGAACAGAGGATTTTTTCAGAATACCGCTGACTTTTTTAACGGAAAAACCGTTGAATTGCGTAATGCCTGTATATCACTTTCCGGAAAGGAACTGGAAAAAGGAGATGTTGCTTTTAAATTAAATCTTTTTCCTTTTTTGCCGATTATCATCCGTTTCTGGGAAGCTGATGACGAGTTCCCGGCAAGTCTTCAAATTCTTGCAGATAGGAATACTTTAGATTACATGCATTATGAAACGCTTATGTTTGCACTTACACATCTGTTTTCCAGACTGAAGGAGGAAATGCGAATTGAAAAAGGGTGAAGAATCCAGACAACGCCTGATCGAGTGTGCTGCTGAATTATTTTGGAAAAATGGGTATTCTGCTACTGGAATCAGCGAAATCCTCAAACAAACAGACCTTCCAAAAGGATCTTTTTATTTTTATTTCAAAAGCAAGGATGACCTGGCAACAGCGGTAACGGAATACTATCAAAAAATCTTACTGGAACAATTTCAAAATAGTTCTCAGGGAAATGACTGGGAAAGTTTTATTGAAGAAATCTTTGATTTTTTATCTGAAAGGACAAATGGACAAACATTTGCAGGCTGCCCGTATGCGGTGATGGGCATGGAAACAGCACTTAGCAAGCCTGCAGTTGCATCTGTATTTATGGAAGGACTGAAAAAATTTGAGCAGATTTTTCAGGAAGTATTGTTATGCTCCGGATTGTCTCCAGATCATGCAAAAATTCTTTCTCAGCGCATGCTTTCTATCTATCAGGGATATTTTCTTCTTGGACGAATCAGCGCCGATACTTCTTATTTGAAAAATGCAAAAAAAAATATGATTGAAATGTACCGGGAATACCGGGCATTTCATGGAATCTGAGAGGAACTTCAGTCCAATGCTGTAAAGCTCTGCCCCTTCCTGATAGCGTACAAATTTCTTTGCCATTTTCTTTGTTTTCTCTACATCTTTACGTGCATATCCCATACACCACCTTATCCTTTCCTGTCGCCAGTTCATGGAATTGTTCCAGATAGGCATCAAAAATATCCCAGTTGATCAATACGGTTCCATCTATTCTGTAAATCGCACCTGCATCACTGGCAAGTTCAAATAATTTCTTATGAGAAATACTGTAAATAATCTCTGCCTGTTGATAACGCAGATACTGTCGGCGCAATTTTCTAAGCTGCTCCGATACTTCCTTCATACTTGTGATTGGTTTATAATTTTTATCCATGATATTTTCGCGTAATTCACTGTTTTACAGAAGTTGACTGCCGGGATATATTTTTTAGTGCGAAAAAAAAGCGCCTCTCAGATTAACTCTAAGAAGTGCTCTTGTTGTCATGCATATCAATCATTGATCCAGTGAATCAATTTTGATTTCATTCTCAAACCTGTGTCCTTTCACCTGAAATTCGTCATGCTTCATAACGATTCATTATTATCCCAAATTTTGTTGTCAAATTGTTGTCAACTGTGGTCTGACATCATGGTTTTAGAGATTTTATATTTAATTTTAGTACAGCTTAGCACATGCCGGAATATGGTTATCAACCATCAGAAGATGAAGCTTTTCTTCGCCTTCTTCTTCATGAATAGCACTGAGGAGCATGCCGCAAAAGCTATGGATTATATCAATCTGCTCCACGCATCCGGAATGTATGAAAAGCAGACTGCTAAGATAATTCCATTCCGTAGCATTGATATTTTTGAAAATGCCGTATCAGCCGGAACCGGTAACTTCCTTGTAGACGGACCGAAAGAGACTGTACACATAGATGAATCTATCCTGCCGGAAGATACTACTTTCGGTGTCCGTATTAGTGGTGACAGTATGGAACCTGAATTCCATGATGGTCAGATTGCATGGGTATTACAACAGGAATCTGTTGCTAATGGAGAAATCGGCATCTTCGCTCTTAACGGAGAAGACTATATTAAGAAATTACAAAACGATAAAGACGGAATTTTCCTTATCTCTCTTAATGAAAAGTATGCACCTATCAAAGTTAGTGAAAATGACCGCTTAGACATATTTGGAAAAGTTCTTGGAAAATCTGATGCTTCTGCTATTACAGGACATTGCCGATAAAGCATTGCCGATAAAATTGCAAGTCCTTTTTATTGGACACATTATTTTGCATAATTGACAATAAGAAAATATCTATAGAACTGAAAGAAGGGATTTTTATGGCGGTTACCAATAATATCAGAGAAATCCGGGAACAGCGTGGCATTTACCAGGATGACCTTGCCGCTGCTATCGGATACAGCACCAAAACTGTTGGCAGGATAGAACGTGGGGACAGCACCCCATCTGCCGAATTTATGCTGCGGATATCAAAATACTTTAATATGCTGGTGGAAGATGTATTCCACGTGGAAGATTGAGTCGGAGCAGCAATCCGGTTCACCTTCTATTTTGGACAGCTTTTCATGTCCTTATCAACAACTATAGTTTTTTGATAAATGCTTGACTGTAAACCTTGTTTATAGCTTATTATTAAGTAAAATAGAGTTGCTCGAAAGGAGGGCATAATATGACTATAAAAGACGTAGAAGAGCGAACAGGTTTATCCCGTTCTAATATCCGTTTTTATGAAAAGGAAAAACTTATTGAGCCTTCGAGAAATGAAAGTAATGGTTATAGAGATTATTCTGAAAATGATGTGGAAAATATAAAGAAGATTGCATATCTACGTACATTGGGAATTTCTATTGAAGATATACGAAGTATTATATCCGAAAAAGTAACATTGCAGGAAATGCTTGAGAAGCAAAAGGAAGTATTAAAAAATCAGATTACTGATTTGAATAAGGCGAAACTCATGTGCGAAAAAATGCTGGATGAAGAAAGTATTAGTTATGAAAAATTACAGGTAGAACAATATGTAACAGATTTGCATGACTATTGGAAAGATAATCGAACTGTTTTCAAACTGGATTCCGTCAGCTTTTTGTATATATGGGGAAGTATGCTTACCTGGACTATGATTACCGCACTATGCTTGATTATTGGGGCTTTGTCTTATTCTAAGTTGCCGACAGAAATTCCAGTACAATGGAGTAAAGGAGTGGCAACATCCCTAGTTAATAAAAACTGGATTTTTATTTGTCCTGTTATATGTATCATAATCCGTTATTTATTAAAACCTTTTATCTATGCGAAATTGCAGATGAACAATTATTATGGAGAAATTATAACAGAGTATTTGACAAATTATATGTGTTTTATTGTGTTGTCAGTGGAAATCTTCTCCATACTTTTTACTTTCGGAGTGGTAAAAAGTGTTGTTGTACTGTTATTTGTGGACACGGCAATTTTTATTGGATTGTTAGTAGTTGGTTTGGTAAAAATGGATTTGAGAGGGAAAGAAGTTTTATGATTCAAATTTTATATTTCAGAAATAACAATAAGATACTATTTTTCCCACGCCTACTATGAGAACGGCGGCTATGAGATAGAAATTGCATATACTGGCAAATAAAAGAACCGCTGTTGCATGGTTTATTGGCTTCCATGTAGCTAGTATTCGGCTGAGGTATTGAAAGAGCTAGGATTGAAATGAGGGAAGTGGATAAATGTTTTGATTGACGAAATAACCTATACATGATAGTATAAATCCAAAGATGATGGTCTATCAGAGAGACTGTTATATATCTTCAAGTTTAAAAAGATAATTTTCAATAATTTTTCAAAAATCAGAATCGACAATTCATGACAAATCAACCCTGAATCGGGGAACGTTTCTCATAGAAAAGAACTACAAAAAATAAGAAAATAAAAACGGAAAACCATTGTCTGTAGTATAAGTATTTGTTATTATGAAGTAAATAGAGGATATTTTACAAAGTAAAGCTTAATCTAGAGAATCTGCCAGTGGCAGGCCTCTGTAGATACCAAGGTATACAAAAGGAGCGTGAAAAAATGAAAAAAGAAGCCATGTCCTGTATCGACTGCGCAGTAAAAAACTGCAACAAAATGGATAAAACCTATCCGGATTTCTGTCTGACAACACACATGGATGAAGAAGTTCTAAATGAAGCTATGGAATGCTACAATGAAGACGAGAACCGCAAAGTAACAATCGCTGCAGCTGAAGTAGAGTATGAGAATTACTGCAAACATACCCGTGTCGAAGAAATCATGGATTTTGCAAAGAAGATTAATGCGAAAAAGATCGGGATCGCAACCTGTGTCGGATTGTTGAAAGAAAGCCGTATCCTGGCAGATATCCTGCGCAGACATGGCTTTGAGGTGTATGGTGTCGGCTGTAAAGCCGGAACACAGAAGAAGACATCGGTCGGCATCCCGGAATGCTGCGAAGGTGTCGGTGTGAATATGTGTAATCCGATCCTGCAGGCAAAGCTTCTGAACAAGGCGAAGACGGACCTGAATGTTGTGGTCGGACTTTGTGTGGGGCATGACAGTCTGTTTTACAAATATTCCGAGGCACTGACTACGACAGCAGTGACGAAAGACCGTGTATTGGGGCATAATCCGGTGGCGGCGCTTTATACTGCGGATAGTTATTATTCGAAGTTGAAGAAGAGTGAAGAAGAGTAATATTTCTAATTTGGGCGTTTAAAGATACATAAAGATATCCCATTCAAGCATTTCTCTTTTTATCCAACGAAAAAAAGAACACACAACACTCTGTATGTTCTCTTTCTGTATGTGAAGTCCAATATTATACTTTGAAGTAGCTATCCAATCCTTTGAACTCTTCCGCTTTCATTTCTTTTGTAACATCAGCATAGATGTTCAGTGTAGTTGAAATATCTGAATGTCCGAGTGCGTCTTGAATGACCTTTATATTTACTCCAGCTTCACACATTCTTGTTGTAAATGTATGTCTAAGCGAGTGGCAGCTAAAATGAGGAAGTAACACATCAGGTTCATCACTGTGCAAAAACTGCTCATCATTGCAATCACGGATAATTCTTCGGATTGCTTTGTTGAGTGTGGCTTGGTGCTGTGCCTGACCAAAACGATTGATGAAAATAAAATCTGTATATCCGTCAATCGTGAACTCGCAATGAAGTCCTAAATATTCCTGCTTCTGTTTCTCATGTTCAAATGCTTCTTTCACAAAACCGAGCATTGGAACCTGCCTCATACTCGCCGGAGTCTTCGCTGTATTTACATTGAAATAACAGCCACTTTTACTTCCCTCGGTTCTGTGGTCATAATATACAAGAGTATGATTAACATCAATCATTCCACTTTCCATATCAATATCACACCATCTCAATCCAGTTACTTCCCCCACACGAAGTCCAGTTCCTATCATTACTGCAAAGACCGGATACCAGTGTTCATATACAGGGTGGGTTTTCAGGAAATTCAGAAATAGCTCCTGCTCCGGTTTCGTCAACGCTCTACGCTTTTCCGACTGAAAACAATGTGCTTTTTTCAATTCTCTCAACACATTATCTGACGGGTTATTTCTGATAAAGTCATCATCGACAGCAATCTGTAAAACCTGATGAAGAACCGTATGTATATTATCAATCGTTGAAGGCTTCAAATTTCTTTCATCAACAAGATAATTGTAGTATTTCTTAATATCCGATTTCTTCAGCGTTGATATTCTTTTACTTCCAATCACTGGTCGCACAAAAGTATTGTACATATATTTGTAATTTTCAAAGGTATTATTCTTCAGCCCTCTTTTCATATTTGCCCAAGCGGTAAGTTTTTCTCCGACCACTCCGAAACAAGTTCCGGATGTACTTCTGCTAAACTGTTATTCATAGCCAAACCTCAACCTCCTTGTGCTTAGAGTATATGAAGTTTTAGCTTTGTCTTGTAGTTTGCGAATATCCGTATAAATAGAAAAAGCCCTTTGAGAAAAGGATTTCTCCTCTCTCAAAGGGCAACCTGACAAACTGAAAGTTGCCGCTTTCCTGTACTTACCATTTTTCATTAAAGCGGCTGCATCAGCTCAAGAATGATTCCATCCGGGTCTCTAAAATAAAAAGCTCTACTTTCCCCAAATCCATCTGCTCTAAAATCGAAATACTGCGGTTCAGACAAGCACTCCACATTATTATCTACGAGATGTTTGTAAGCAGAATCAATATCATCTGTGTAGAAACATACTTCCGAGATAGATGTTGTAAACAAATCAGAGGGAACTTTCTTTACTTCGTTGTTTACAAACTGAATCAGCTCAACTGGCGGTGCTTCAACAGCCTTGGAGCCATTCAAATAAGCGACCCTTGCTTTGCAATTTACTCTACGAAACATTTTATCTGTTTCTTCGCCTTCCATAAAAATCTCTCCTTGAAACTCAAGCCCAAGGACATCTCTGTAGAATGCAATTGAGCGTTCCAAATCAGAAACCGTTAGTCCTACATGATAAATTCTTCCAAACATATATATTTCTCCTGTAAATTTCGATATGTATTTTTGTTTGTTTAAAAAATGGGCAATCCCGATTGGAATTGCCCACTCATTGTACTAATTATGCGATTTTTTCTTGCTTGCACCGATTTCTGCATCAAATGATGTAAGTTTGATGTAAATCGCTGTTTTTTTAGTTTTTTATCAAATGAAGTACGTCCCGTCTATTCGGTAAAACGGTACATCTTTACATCATCTTAATAGAGCTTTGCACCTGCTGGAATATGGTCATCAACCATCAGAAGATGGAGCTTTTCTTCGCCTTCTTCTTCGTGGATAGCACTGAGGAGCATACCGCAAGAGTCAATGCCCATCATAGCTCTCGGTGGAAGATTTGTGATAGCGATAAGCGTCTTTCCAACCAGTTCTTCAGGCTCATAAAAGCTATGAATACCACTTAAAATGGTTCTGTCTGTGCCTGTTCCGTCATCAAGAGTGAACTGTAACAGTTTCTTTGACTTCGGTACTGCAACACACTCTTTAACTTTTACTGCACGGAAATCTGACTTGCTGAATGTGTCAAAATCAACTGCTTCCTCAAACAAAGGCTCAATCTTTACCTTAGAAAAATCAATCTTTTCAGGCTCAGCTTTCACTTCTGCAGCTGCCGGAGCTGCTTCGGAAGTCTTGGAAGCTTTCTTATCAGCGTCCAGGGACTTCATTGTCGGGAACAGAAGTACGTCACGAATTGCCTGGCTGTCTGTCAGGAGCATAACGAGACGGTCGATTCCGTATCCGATACCACCTGTTGGCGGCATACCGATCTCCAGTGCATTCAGGAAGTCTTCATCTGTGTGGTTGGCTTCCTCATCACCTGCGTCTGCAAGGGCATCCTGTGCTTTGAAACGCTCTCTCTGATCGATCGGGTCGTTGAGCTCGGAATATGCGTTACACATTTCCCATGTATTGATAAAGAGCTCGAAACGCTCTACCTTGTTCGGATCGGAAGGTTTCTTCTTGGTCAGCGGAGAGATCTCGATCGGATGATCCATGATAAATGTCGGCTGGATCAGCTCTTTCTCACAGTACTCCTCGAAGAAGAGGTTGATGATATCACCCTTCTTATGGCGATCCTCATACTCGATATGATGCTCGTCAGCAAGCTTCTTGGCTGCCTCATCATCTGCTACTTCGTCAAAGTCGATTCCTGCATATTTCTTGATGGCATCGTTCATGGTCAGACGTGCGAAAGGCTTTCCAAGATCGATCTCGATACCATTGTAGGAAATCTTTGTGGAACCGCAGACCTTCTCTGCAAGGTAACGGAACATGGACTCTGTCAGCTCCATCATTCCCTCATAATCAGTATATGCCTGATAAAGCTCCATCAGAGTGAACTCCGGATTGTGACGGGTATCAACACCCTCGTTACGGAATACACGGCCGATCTCGTAAACTCTCTCAAGTCCGCCTACGATCAGTCTCTTAAGATAAAGCTCCAGGGAAATACGAAGCTTAACGTCTTCGTTCAGTGCGTTGTAATGTGTCTCGAATGGTCTTGCAGCTGCACCGCCTGCGTTGGAAACCAGCATTGGTGTCTCAACTTCCATGAAGTCACGTCCTGCAAGGAAGTTACGGATCTCCTTAAGGATCTGGGAACGTTTGATAAATACATTCTTGCTGTCCTGGTTCATGATAAGATCCACATATCTCTGACGATAACGGGTATCTGTATCTGTCAGTCCGTGGAATTTCTCAGGAAGGATCTGTAAGCTCTTGGAAAGAAGAGTCATCTTCTCTGCATGAATGGAGATCTCACCTGTTCTTGTTCTGAAAGCAAATCCCTCCAGACCAAAAATATCACCGATATCAGATTTCTTGAAATCTGCATAGGAATCGGTTCCAATGGCATCTCTTGCCACATAAACCTGAATGTTACCCTGTAAATCCTGGATATTGCAGAAAGAAGCTTTTCCCATTACACGCTTGAACATCATACGTCCTGCGATCGATACATGGATCGGGCTTGCGTCCATGATGCTTCTTCTTTCTTCATAATCCTTCTTCTGAGCCTCTTTTGCCTGCTCTTCATCAAGACCTGTTACATCAAGCTCCTTGCGATCTTTGAGAAGCTCTGCCTCATGTGCTTCATAGAGATTCTTTACCTCAAGGGAATGATGTGTCTGATCAAATTTTGTGATCTGAAACGGGTCCCTGCCATTTGCCTGAAGGTCTGCCAGTTTGTCACGACGTACCTTAAGCAGCTGGTTTACATCCTGCTTCTTCTGCTCTGCCACTTGTTGGCCTCCTTAATCTATCTGTCGTTCAAGCGGATCTGTGCGATCCGCTCCGTTGTCTGCTTTATACGTTTCTCTGGATCTCAAGAACCTTGTATTTCATGATTCCGGACGGCATCTCAACCTCAACGATATCGTTGGTGTGTGCACCGATCAGTGCTTTACCTACCGGAGACTCATTGGAGATCTTTCCTTCAAGGCTGTTAGCCTCTGTGGAACCTACGATCTTCAGCTCCATATCTTCCTCAAATTCATAATCATGAACCTTAACCTTGCAGCCTACGCTGATTCTGTCAAGATCGACTTCGTCCTCTACTACAACCTCAGCGTTCTTGAGGATCTTCTCGATCTCCTCGATACGTGCCTCGATATCTCTCTGCTCATCCTTTGCTGCATCGTACTCTGCGTTCTCAGAAAGGTCTCCCTGCTCTCTGGCCTCTTTGATCTTTCCTGCTACTTCTTTTCTCTTAACAACTTTCAGATCGTGCAGCTCGTCTTCCAGTTTTCTAAGTCCTGCGTATGTGAGTAAGTTCTTCTTTGCTTCTTCCATTTTGCCTTACTTCCTTTCAAAACCGTGCTGTTTTTTCTGAAAAAAATACAGCTTCGGATATTTCTGTTGCTACCATTCCCAAGAGCTCTTTTTTCTAAAAAAGGGCGTAAAAATCTCAGGATATTCACAATTCCTGTATTATACCGAAAAGCCCCAGTATTGTCAAGCATTCCACGTCGAAAAAGGGTCCCTGAAATATGCAAAAAAAGCCGCGCGAAATCTCAGATTTCAACACGGCTTTTCTATATTATCCTGCCCGGTCTGATTCCTTATTTCTTCTCCGGAAAAAGATCTTTATAACGATTAGTCACCATCTGTGTCTGATACTCAAAATCCTGTTTATGCTGATTGACCAGTGTAGAAAGGATGATCCCGGAAAACCAGCAGATGATAGCTGTCAGGATCACAAACCCGCTGACGATCAGTGTCGGGATCTTTTCCACTGTCCCAACCTCCAGAAAATGTACCAGCACCGGAATAAAGAATACCATTCCCACCACAAACAGCACTGCTGCGATAAGGGAGAAGAACTCCAGCGGCTTGTAATTCTTGAACATTTTCACAATAGTCTTCAGGACCTTAAATCCATCTGCATAAGTATTCAGCTTGGACTCACTTCCCTCCGGCCTGTCACGATATTCAATGACTACATTCTCAACCTGCATGTTCTTATCGATGGCGTGGATCGTCATCTCTGTCTCGATCTCAAAATTCCTGGAAAGTACCGGGAATGTTTTTACAAAGCGGTAACTCATGGCACGGTAACCTGTCATGATATCCTTGATGTTGCTTTTGAAAAGACGGTTAATGGAACCTCTTACGATGCTGTTTCCAAAGTTGTGGAAAGGTCTCTTGTTCTCTGTAAAATATGTAGAAGAAAGGCGGTCACCAACTACCATGTCTGTGCCTTTCTCCAGAACCTTGCTGCACATTTCAGCTGCAAACTCTGCCGGATAAGTATCGTCGCCATCTACCATAAGATAACACTGCGCATCAATATCCCGAAACATACTGCGGATCACGTTTCCTTTTCCCTGCTGATACTCATAACGGACAACTGCCCCTTCTTTTCTGGCGATCTCGTCTGTTCCATCTGTAGAGTTATTATCATATACGTAGATCACAGCTTCCGGAAGTGCTTTTTTCATATCGCGGATAACCTTTGCTACCGTCTTGCTTTCGTTGTAGCAAGGAATTAAAACTGCTATTTTATCTGCCATTATTTTTCTCCTGTAAAACAAAAAACTTTCTGCGGATTCCCGCTAACTGACTGTAGCACGCGCCCCGTTCCTTGTCAATAGAACGTTTCGTTTTCTCCGACATACTTTTCTCTTTTATCGCTCCAGTACCATGTCTGTAAGCTTTTTCAATTCTTCATAGCTTGAAATATTATTAGATTCTCTCCGGATTCCCGCACTGTGCCGCATACCGGCTGTATACCAGGCTACATGCTTCCGCATTTCGCGGATCCCGATATACTCACCCTTTATCGCGATCTGATCTTCGGCATGGCGCAGGATCATCTCGCAGACTTCCTCTGCGGTTGGTCTGGAAAGCTTTTCCCCGGTGCGGAAATAGTGGTTCAGTTCCCGGAAGATCCACGGGTTCCCACGTACTGCACGGCCGATCATCACTGCATCGCAGCCAGTTTCTTTAAACATGGCTTCTGCAGTTTCCGGTGAAACGATATCTCCGTTTCCTATCACCGGAATAGTCACCGCTTCCTTCACCCTGCGGATAGCATCCCAGTCCGCCTGACCGGAATAATACTGCTGTCTGGTCCTTCCATGAACTGCGATGGCTGCTGCACCGGCATCCTCCACCCGTTTTGCGATCTCCACCACATCCACCGGCGTATTTTCATCAAAGCCAATGCGGACCTTCACCGTTACCGGCTTGGAAACTGCTCCGGAAACACTGCGGACGATCTCTTCGATCAGCTGAGGATCCTTCAGAAGAGCTGAGCCCTCGCCATTATTTACCACCTTGGGAACCGGACATCCCATATTGATATCGAGAATGTCAAAGGGACGCTCCTCAATGCTTTTTGCCACCTCTGCCATAAGGTCCGGCTCGCTGCCGAAAAGCTGCATGGATACCGGATGCTCCCCGGGATCGATCTCCATCAGCGCCTCTGTATTCTTATTATGAAAAGAGATCGCCTTGGCACTGACCATCTCCATACAGATCAGGCCTGCACCCTGCTCCTTGCAAAGTCTTCGAAATGCCAGATCCGTAACCCCTGCCATCGGTGCAAGCACAAAGGGGTTCGGTATCTCCACATTTCCGATCTTCCACTGCATCTTCATGGATCATTCCTCAACGGCATCTGCTTTTTTCTGCAGTTCCTCATCCGGGATATCTCCCAGGAAAAATACCTTGTAATACATTTCCAGAGATTCCAGAAGCTCTCTTTTGTCCCGCTGGAGCTCCTTGATCTTCAGTGCACTTCCGATCTCGTCAAAACGGGCATCTGCCTCCAGGGCCTCAGTCTTAAACTGCAGACTGCCGTCCTCATCAAATTCCAGTGTCAGAATCCCGCCTACATCCTCTGTGAAAAGCACACACATGATCTGCAGCTCCTGCTTTACCGTCTCAGGAAGAGACGCAAAATCCTGGTTAAAATAATATTTCTGCTCATAAGAGCTTGCTCCGCAGAGCACAATGTTATCCTGATACATAAAATCTCCTTTATTTATAACTTGACACTCCCTGCAGCTAAAGCAGGGAGATTCTTGTTTTTTCCACTACTGCAATAAAACATCAACGGAAAATCGCTGCCGGAAATTTTATCCGATCTGTGCTGCATGTTTTACACATAGCTGTATAAACCACGTACAGAAACCTCTCCGGAATTTACTTCCTCGACTGTACCGTCTGCACGCTCTACCAGAAGCTCTCCGCCGGCATTGATCCCTCTTGCGATCCCCTCATATGGATCATTCTGATCCAGTACACGTACCGGCTGGTTCAGATTGGCCAGCATTTTCTCATAATCCGGTTTCAGGCCGCTGAGATCCTCTGTCTGTACAAATCTCTCATAATTTTCCTCAAAATGCTTCATCACAAGTCCGACTACCTGTGCCCGGTCAAAGGGATGTCCGCTTTCCAGATACAGAGAGGTAGCCTTATCTGCCATTTCTTCCGGGAAGCTTTCCATATTTACGTTAATCCCGACTCCGATAACTGCACAGCCGATCTTATCCTGCTTCATGGTCATTTCGGTTAAGATACCGCAGATCTTTTTGCGGGAAACAACTACATCGTTAGGCCATTTGATCCCTACCTCAAGACCGAGCTCTGCTACTGCCTGTGCAACCGAAAGTCCCATAACAAGTGTCAGCATCGGCGCCTTCTGCGGAGAAAATTCCGGGCAGATAAGGATACTCATAGTAATGGCACTGTCCGGCGGCGCACTCCATCGTCTTGTAAAACGTCCGCGTCCTGCGGACTGATATTCTGCCACAAACAGCTCTCCGTGTCCTGCGCCTTCTTCCCTCCAGGCACGTTTTCCCCAGAGGTTGGTGGAATCTGTTTCTCTTGCAAAATGGACGGTTTTGCCCGCCCATTTTGTATGTGTTGCCTGTGAAATTATTTCTTCATTAAATAAATCTGACATTATTTCTCCGGCTCTCCTAATGTTGCAACGATCACAGCCTTAATGGTGTGCATACGGTTCTCAGCTTCGTCGAATACCTTGGACTGCGGAGACTCGAATACTTCGTCTGTAACCTCCATATCTGTAAGGTTGAAACGCTCGCCCATCTCTTTTCCGATCTTTGTCTTAAGATCATGGAATGCCGGCAGACAGTGAAGGAAGATCGCCTTTTCACCGGCGTTCTCCATTACATGTCTGGTAACCTTGTATGGTGTCAGGTCGTGGATACGCTCTGTCCATACTTCGTCAGGCTCGCCCATGGATACCCATACATCTGTGTAGATGATGTCCGCATCTTTTGTTCCTACCTCCACATCCTCTGTGAGAGTGATGGTGGAACCTGCCTCTTCTGCCCACTGCTGACACTGTGCTACAAGCTCATCATTCGGGAAATATTTCTTATTGGTGCAGGCTACGAAATCAAGACCAAGCTTGGAGCATACAACCATCAGGGAGTTACCCATGTTGTAACGGGCATCGCCCATGTATACAAGCTTCAGGCCTTTCAGTTTGCCGAAATGTTCACGTACTGTCAGCATATCTGCAAGCATCTGTGTCGGATGATACTCGTTTGTCAGGCCATTCCATACCGGTACACCTGCATGCTTCGCAAGCTCCTCAACAATATCCTGACCGAAGCCACGGTACTCGATTCCCTCATACATTCTTCCGAGAACTCTTGCAGTATCTGCAATGCTCTCCTTCTTTCCGATCTGGGAGCCTGTGGGATCCAGATAGGTAGAACCCATTCCCAGATCATGAGCTGCCACTTCGAAGGAACAGCGTGTTCTTGTGCTTGTTTTTTCAAAGATCATGGCAATATTCTTACCTCTGTAATACTCATGAAGCTCTCCTGCTTTTTTCTTTGCCTTCAGATCTGCTGCAAGGTCGATCATGTAAGTGATCTCTTCCGGTGTAAAATCTTTCAGTGTCAGGAAATTTCTTCCTTTAAGATTCATAATATGTCCTCCTCATGGCTGCAGATTTATTTCTGCTCTGCCGGTTTATCTGTCATGATTTCCTTCAGGGATGTTGCCAGCCCTGCGATGCCCTGTATCTCGGACGGAATGATGATCTTCGTTGCCTTGCCGTCAGCAACCTTTGTAAGAGCCTCCAGACTCTTCAGAGTAAGAACAGATTCATCTGCTCCTGCTTCCTTGATCATACGAAGTCCTTCTGCAGTTGCCTGCTGTACTTTAAGGACTGCCTGTGCCTGTCCTTCAGCCTCTTTGATCATACGCTCCTTCTGAGCCTCCGCATGAAGGATCGCCGCCTGCTTCTCAGCCTCCGCATCCAGGATAGCGGACTGTTTTTTACCCTCTGCAACAAGGATGGTGGAACGTTTCTCTCCTTCTGCTTTCAGAATGGCTTCTCGTCTCTCACGCTCAGCCTTCATCTGTTTCTCCATGGCATCCTGGATGGCTGCCGGAGGAATGATGTTCTTAAGCTCCACACGGTTAACCTTGATTCCCCATGGATCTGTAGCCACATCAAGGGAAGCACGCATCTTGGTATTGATAACCTCTCGGGATGTCAGTGTCTCATCCAGCTCCATATCACCGATGATGTTACGAAGTGTTGTAGCAGAAAGATTCTCGATAGCCATGATCGGATTCTCAACGCCATATGCGTAAAGCTTCGGATCTGTGATCTGGAAAAATACAACCGTATCGATCTGCATGGTTACATTATCTTTGGTAATTACCGGCTGCGGTGGAAAATCCACAACCTGTTCTTTCAGGTTTACTCTTCTTGCAACACGCTCAATGAACGGAACCTTGAAATGGATTCCTGTACTCCAGGTAGCCTTGTAAGCGCCAAGACGTTCCAGTACCACTGCATAGGCCTGCGGTACAATGCGGATACAGGATGCAAGTACCCACAGCACAAGAACGATGACTACAAGCAAAACAACAACTCCACCCATAATTTAGCCCTCCTTGCTAATTTCTTTTACGATCAGCTTCACTCCGCGGATCTCTTCGATTTCAACCACGGCACCTGTTGGAATTTCTTCCCCGTCATCTGCGGTCCGTGCAGTCCACTCGATGTCATTGATCCTCACCTGCCCGGTCTGGGCCAGGTTGTTGACCGGCTGTATCACTACGGCTCTTTTTCCCAGAAGGCTCTCTGCATTGGTCTTTTCCACGCCCTTGTTCATGTAGCGGACCGCCAGAGGTCTGGTAAAGATCAGAAGCACCACGGAAACTCCGAAAAATAAAAGGAGCTGTACAACAATTCCCCCACCAAGCCACGAGGCAATGCACGCCACAAGAGCACCGCCTGCAAACCAGACAGTGGTAAGTCCTACCGTGATTGCTTCAATTACCAGTAAAATTGCCAGTATTCCAAGCCAGGCCAAAGGTGTCATAAAACCCCCTCCTCTCTTATTCTCTTCTCTGTCTTGCAGCTTCGTACATCAGAATTCCTGATGCCATGGCAGCATTCAGCGATTCTACCTTTCCGCACATGGGAATGCGGATCAGACAGTCTGCTGCCTCCGTTGCCTGATCAGTCAGGCCCTTTCCCTCGTTTCCGATGAAAAATGCGGTACCACCCTTATAGGATTCCTGATCATAGGAATTCTCGCCCTTCAGATGAGCTGCAAAACTGCGGATTCCCTTTTCTTTCAGCTTCTTTTCTAATGATACCACATCTTCCACGTATAGAAAAGGCATTCTGTAAATGGAGCCCATGGTAGAACGGATCACCTTGGGATTTGTGATATCCACGCAGGTTTTTGTGAGGAAAACTCCGCTTACGCCGGCGCCCTCACCGGTCCTGAGAATGGTTCCCGCATTTCCCGGATCCTGAAGATCCTCCAGAACCATGACCAGAGGATTTTTTCCCGCCAGTACCTCTTCCTCGCTCCAGGAAGGCAGCTTCAGAACTGTCAGGATCCCCTGGGGAGTCTTGGTATCACACATCTGACGGAATACGGAATCCTTCACGATCTCACAGGGATATTTTTCTGCCTGAGACATCAGCTCTCCATCCCGGGAAACGGCCTCGGAAACAAACACCTGGGAAACCCAGCTTTCCGGTGCTTCCAGAAACATTTTCCGGCCCTCTGCCACAAAAAGTCCCTGCTCTCTTCTGGCTTTTGCCTTCTGGTTCAGCTGCATGACATTTTTTATTTTTGCATTTGATACACTGGTTATCATACTTTTATTTCTCTCCTTCCGGCAATCCGTATTCGGTTAACGTAATTCCTCACGACTTGCATTCAGATCCTTGTTTTTTCCTATGGCGATTATGGAACAGTTGTCCGGAAGCGGTTCGGAAGGATCCAGATCTACCGTGACATTTTCACCCTGCTTGATGCCAATGATATTAATGTGAAAACGCTCCCGTACATTCAGATCTGCCAGATTTTTTCCAATCCAGGATACCGGCATGGAAAACTCCGCCATACTGAACTCCGCCGAAAGCTCAAACACATCCAGATACCCGCCGGACATAAGATTTCTGGCAACCCGCAGTCCCATGGACTGTTCCGGATAAATGATCTTATCTGCACCAATTTTGTCAAGTATACGTCCATGAAGAGAATTCATACTTTTTGCAACTACAAAGGGCACTCCCAGATCTTTGGCCTGCATGGTTGCGGAAATACTGGCTTCCAGATTTTCGGCAACTGCGATAATGGCTACATCCACATTCTGAACTCCCAGAGCCTTCAGGATTCCCGGTTCACGGACATCTGCTTTTACCGCATAGGTTACTTTTTCGGAAATCTCTTCGATATTTTCTTCTTTGTCATCAATGGCAAGGACATCGCAGTCTGACTCTGCCAGCGTCACCGCCAGAGTCATTCCAAACTGTCCAAGCCCGATCACGGCAAAAGATTTATTTTTCATTCTATTCTCCTGTTTAACCGATCATGATATCTTCTTCACCGAGATGCGTGGTGCTTCCCGGCCTGTTGCGTACACGCATCACAACTGCTGTTCCAAGTGTCAGCGGTCCGATACGTCCCAGATACATGGTAAGGATCACGATCCACTTGCCTGCCACATTCAGCTGAGGTGTCAGTCCTCTGGAAAGTCCTACTGTAGCCCCCGCAGAAGTGATCTCATATAAAACATCTGCCAAATCCACTCCCGGCATTACTGCGGACAAAAGCACCGTCATGGTAAAAAGGATCAGCACACTGGTTCCTGCAACAACCATGGCAGAACGGAGATAGCTCTCACGGATCCTGCGGCCGTATACCTCTACATCCTTTTTTCCCTGAAGATATGCTGCAATAGAAAGGATCAGAACCGCAATGGTAGTAGTCTTCACACCACCGGCAGTGCCCATGGGTGATCCTCCGATAAACATCCACAGTAGGGAAATGATCACGGTAGGTGTGGACAAAAGCGACTGATCCATGGTATAAAATCCCGCCGTACGTGTTGTCACTGACTGGAAAAAGGATGCCATGAGCTTTGTTCCCAGTGGTGCCCCCTTCAGCGTGGAAGGGTTTCCGGATTCAAAGACAAATACCAGAAATGCTCCTGAAAATACCAGGATCCCGGTCATCGTAAGGACCAGCTTGCTCTGAAGCCGCAGTACACGAAAAACTCTGGATGGGGAGAGCTCTTTTCTCAGAACCTTGCGGAATTTATCCCACAGATCCCACCAGACGATAAATCCAAGACCTGACACAATGATCAGGCCAATCGTAGTGATATTGACCAGCGGATTGCTCACATATACCGAAAGGCTTGTTTCCCCGAAAAGATCGATCCCTGCGTTGCAGAATGCAGATACCGCCAGAAATATGGCATGCACCAGACCTTTTTTTATTCCAAATTCCGGTACAAAGCAAAACGCATACAGGACCGCACCGATTCCTTCTGCAAGAAACACGCATTTCACCACACTGCGGACTACAGCCACGACTCCACCCATTTCATCCAGGTTGTAGGATTCCTTGATGATCCGCCGGTTTTTCAGGGAAATTTTCCGCCGGAGGCTGATGAATATCATATTCGCCAGTGCGATCAGTCCGATCCCGCCGATCTGTATCAGGCACAGGATAACCGCTTTTCCAATGGGGCTCCACTGGACTGCCATAACAACTGTGGAAAGTCCTGTTACACATACGCTGGTCGCCGCTGTAAAAACAGCATCCGGGAAGGTAACAGCCTGCCCGGGTGCACTGCAGAACGGCATCCACAAAATAAGTCCACCTACAAAAATCACCCCCGCAAAGCCGAGGGCAATTATTTGTGACGTATTCAGTTTATGCAATCCGTCTGAAACTTTTTTTAAGTTCATAAATATCTTTATTTTCTGTAATTATGAGAAAGAGAATTGCAGACCTCCCACATGTAGGAATCTACATTCTTCTGCATTGCAAGAGCCTCATTGATGTCGAAATCGACAAACTCACCATGACGGTATCCAACCACACGGCTGCGTTTTCCGGCAACAAGAAGATCTACTGCAAGAGCACCCATCATGGACGCATATACACGGTCCTTACATGTAGGGCTTCCACCACGCTGCATGTGACCAAGGATCGTTGCACGTGTCTCGATACCTGTTGCAGCCTCGATACGCTTCGCCATAGCCTCTGAATGGCCGATACCCTCAGCATTTACGATGATATGGTGTTTCTTGCCTTTCTTACGGCTCTCTACGATATTGTCAATAAGCTTCTGCTCGTCGTAATCATATTTCTCCGGGATCAGGATATCCTCAGCACCATTTGCGATGCCGCACCATACTGCAAGGTATCCGGCGTTACGTCCCATAACCTCGATGATACTGCATCTCTCATGGGATGTGGATGTATCACGTACCTTGTCAATAGCTTCCATAGCTGTATTTACAGCAGTATCGAAACCGATGGTGTACTCGGTACATGCGATATCAAGGTCAATAGTTCCCGGCAGGCCAATGGTATTGATTCCAAGGTTCGCAAGCTTCTGAGCACCTGCGAAGGATCCGTCTCCACCGATAACAACAAGGCCGTCGATTCCATGCTTTCTGCAGATCTCTGCAGCCTGCTGCTGTCCTTCCTCTGTTCTCATCTCTGCACATCTGGCAGTATAAAGAATTGTTCCGCCTCGCTCAATCGTATCGGAAACGTCCTTTGCTGTCATATCTCTGATCTCTTCATTTAAGAGACCGCTGTATCCTTTATAGATTCCCTTTACGTTCAGTCCGCTGCTTAATCCTCTTCTGACAACAGCACGGATTGCAGCATTCATTCCAGGTGCGTCACCGCCACTGGTCAAAACGCCGATCGTTTTGATTTTGTTCTCTGCCATATTGTTATCCTCCATCTTATGAAACAACCTATTGTAATACACATATTCGGGTATAGTTTATAGCATTTTTATAAGTTTTTCAATACTCTCTCCACAATTTTAACATTGGAACTTCCATATTTTTTACACATGCGCTCCAACCAGGAATCCTCGATATGGACCTGATAAGCAGGGGGAAGTTTCTTCATTGCCTTGACATCTTTGAGATAAATAACCACCGTGCTGTTTCCTCTGGATTCCATCAGATCGTCTACCAGACCGGTCTCGGCTTTTGCGTACTCTTCCCGGCTTTCAAACTGGAGCCACAGTTCTCTTGGCATATCATCAAAAAGACGAACCTTTTCCAGGATCAGCTTGCTGGCTTTGTCGTCTTCTGCGGATACTCTTCCCTGAATAAAGAGCCGGGCATCTTCATTCAGGAACATCTGGCATTTTTCGTAATCACGTGGAAATACCACAACCTCCACGGTGCCTACCAGATCTTCCACTGTAAGGAACGCCATTACCTTATTATTCTTTGTATATTTTATGGTTTTATCCGTGATCATTCCACCCACGATCACTTTCTGGTTATCGTAAACCTCCGGTATCCCTGTTTCATCATCCGGCTGAAAATCAGAAGTTTTTGCAGAGATCATTTTTTCCATCATATTCCGGTAACGCTCCAGCGGATGACCGCTGAGATAGATGCCGAGAACTTCCTTCTCAAAGGTCAGTATCGTCTCCTTCGGATATTCTGCTGCCTGCGGCATACGGATCTCAAATTCCTTTTTATCTTCTTCAGGCGCAATATCAAAAAGACTCAGCTGTCCCGCCATGGTATGCTTCTTATCCTGGTTGATACTGTCTATGATCTGCGTATAAACCGTCATTTTCTGATTCCGGTTTCCCTCCAGGCAATCCAGCGCTCCGGCCTTGATCAGATTTTCCACAACTCTCTTGTTGATCTGGTCGATATTTCGCTCAATAAATGTTTTCAGGGAGGTATATTCTCCGTGCTCCTCACGCTCCCGCACAATCCCCTCGATTACCGGACGGCCGATACTCTTGATGGCAGAAAGTGCATAACGAATGGAACCATTGTCAACAGAAAAGCCATAAACACCATGATTGATATCCGGCGGAAGGATCCGGATCCCCATCTGGCGGCATACAGAAATATACTCGGCAACCTTGTTCGGCATTTCCACAACGGATGTCATCAGTGCAGCCATAAATTCTACCGGATAGTAATATTTGAGATATGCCGTCTGGTAGGAAACCACTGCATAAGCGGCAGCATGAGACTTATTGAAGGCATACTTTGCAAAATCTGTCATCTCATCGTAGATCTTGTTTGCGATCTCCTCGGAAATACCGTTGGCAATACATCCCGGTACTCCCTCTTCCACGTTTCCGTAAACGAAATTCTGGCGTTCTTTTGCCATAACAGAAGCTTTTTTCTTGGACATGGCACGGCGCACCAGGTCACTTCGTCCAAGGGTGTAGCCTGCAAGCTCACGGACGATCTGCATAACCTGCTCCTGGTATACGATACAGCCATAGGTCGGCTTCAGGATCGGCTCCATCTGCGGACAGTCATAACGGATGGTATCCGGACGGTTTTTTCCGCGGATGTACTGCGGAATGAAATCCATGGGACCCGGACGGTAAAGCGAAATTCCCGCGATCACGTCCTCAAGGCTCTGAGGCTTCAGCTCCTTCATGAAGCTTTTCATTCCGGCACTCTCCAGCTGGAACACACCGTCAGTACGTCCTGTTCCGAGAGAATCCAGTACCTTTTTGTCGTTGTAGTCGATCTTTTGCATATCCAGAAGCATACCGGTACTTTTTTCCACCATTTTCACAGCATTCTGGATAACCGTCAGGGTACGGAGACCCAGGAAATCCATTTTCAGAAGTCCCAGCTCTTCCAGTGTTGTCATGGTAAACTGCGTGACAATGGAACCATCCTGTGCTCTGGAAAGGGGTACGTATTCCGATACATCCTTCTGGCTGATCACAACACCTGCCGCATGCATGGAGGTATGCCTCGGAAGCCCCTCCAGACGTTTTGCCAGATCGATCAGACGATGGATATCGTCCTGTTCCTCGTAAGCCTTGCGAAACTCCGGATTCATTCCCAGTGCCTTGTCAATGGTGATATTCAGCTCCTGTGGAATCATCTTGGCGATGGTGTCCACCTGGGCATAAGGCATATCCAGAACACGGCCTACATCACGAATGACACCGCGGGCTGCCAGTGTACCGAAGGTAACGATCTGAACCACGCAGTCATCACCATATTTTCTTCTTACATAATCAATAACCTCCTGTCTCCGTTCGAAGCAAAAATCCACATCGATATCCGGCATGGATACTCGCTCCGGATTCAGGAAACGTTCAAAGAGCAGATCATACCGGATCGGGTCCAGCTGGGTGATCCCAAGTGTATAGGCAACCAGGCTTCCTGCGGCAGAGCCTCGTCCCGGACCGACCATGATATCGTTGTCCCTGGCATATTTGATAAAATCCCATACAATGAGAAAGTAATCTACATATCCCATGTTTTTGATCGTAGACAGCTCATAATCCAGGCGCTTTTTCAGCTCCTCTGTTACCGGATGATAACGCTGCTCAAGTCCCTCATGGCAAAGCTTGTTCAGATATTCCCAGGAGGTAAATCCGTCCGGCACATCATATTTCGGCAGCTTGGTCACACCAAATTCAATCTCCACATGACATCTCTCCGCGATCCTGTGCGTATTTTCCAGCGCTTCCAGCGCATATGGAAAAAGCCTCGCCATCTCCTCCGGCGATTTCACATAATACTGGCCACCCTCATAGCGCATTCTGTTCTCATCGCTGAGCTTTTTCTGAGTCTGCAGACAAAGAAGAACATCATGTGGTTCCGCATCCTCTGCCATAGTGTAATGCACATCATTGGTGGCAACCAGATCGATCCCCGTCTCTCTGTGCATACGGAGAAGCTGCTGGTTTACAGTCTGCTGCTCCGGGATCCCATGATCCTGAAGCTCCAGAAAGAAATTTCCTTTTCCGAAAATATCCTGGTAACGTAATGCCGCGATCTTAGCATCCTCATACATTCCACGTGCAAGATATCTGGCGACCTCTCCCGCCAGGCAGGCACTTAAGGCAATGATACCCTCGTGATATTTTTCCAGAAGCTCCAGATCCACACGTGGCTTGTAATAAAACCCTTCCACAAATGCCTTGGATACAATTTTCATCAGGTTGCTGTATCCCTGATTATTCTCAGCCAGCAGGACCAGATGATAATAACGGTCATCCCCACTTCCCACTTCTCTGTCAAAACGGGAGCCCGGAGCCACATAAACCTCACATCCGAGGATCGGATTGATCCCGGCTTCTCTTGCAGCCCTGTAAAAATCGATTACACCATACATAACGCCATGATCGGTGATCGCCGCACTGTCCATACCCAGCTCTTTTACTCTGGCTACATATTCTTTGATCTTATTGGAGCCATCCAGAAGGCTGTATTCTGTATGGACATGTAAATGTGTAAACTCCAAATTTATTCTCCTTATCGTAAAAAACAGGGCTCCGGATCCTCCCCGCTCTGCACTTTTCTCTGAACGTGCCGGAGCGTGTCTGATCCGGAGCCGGTCAACACCTTGTTATTTTTTAATGTAGATCCTCTTGTCACGGATCTCTACTTTTCCTTCCTTCATCAGATGACCGACTGCACGCTTGAATGCGTTCTTACTGAGGCCAAACTCTCTCTTGATGACTTCCGGTGAGGCATGATCATCAAATGGCAGCACCCCTGCAAATTCCTCGATCACACTGAATACGCTCTCTGCATCCTCATTGATCTGGATGTAAGCCTTCTGGCGGTCACTGACGTTCATCTTGCCATCCTCTTTCACCTCTGTGACACGAAGATCAAGAATAGCTCCCGGTCTGTACTTGCCTGTTGCCTCCCGTGCCGGGATCAGAGCGGAATATTTATCATCTACCGCAACAAAAACGCCGAAATTCCCACTGATCTCATAGACACGCCCCTTTACCGAATCTCCCGGTACATAAGGAGTTCTGGTGGAAAGATAATGATACACCTTCATGGTTGCACAGAGTCTGCTGCTCTTATCTACATAAAGAGCTACCAGACACTCCTCGCCTTCACGGACCCGGTTGGTCTGCTCATGATACGGAAGAAGAAGATCCTTCTCCAGTCCCCAGTCAAGAAAAGCACCAATCCTGGTAACCTGTTTTACCTTAAGGACTGCTGTCTGTCCTACCTGAAGCATCGGCTCACGGGTAGTTGCGATCAGTCTGTCCTGGGAATCCTTATAGATGAATACTTCGATCTCATCACCTGCTTTGGTTCCTTCCGGTACCTGTTTGGACGGAAGAAGCACTCGCTCATTCTGAGGTGCGTTTCGGTCCTCTCCAAGATATATTCCGAAATCCACGGTTTTTACAACCAGTAATTTCTGTTTTTTACCTAATTCTATCATTCTTACTCCTGTTCCTTAAAACTATATATGATCATTTACTATTTGCTGTCTGTCCTGCATTATAACATAAGAGAATTATTATAGAAAGCACAAAAAAGGCAGCTTCGGAAATTTCTTTCCGTCACTGCCTTTTATTTGCCATTCATGGGGGAATCTGCCCCCACATTGGGTCAGTCTGTTATTCTGTTGGTTTCTCAACCGGCATCGGGTTCATCATTTTAATGACAAAAAGTACGATCAGCATCAGCACGATTCCCACCGGAAGAGCGATCCATGCTGTTTTTACAAAGCCTGCAACAATATAAGTTACAAAGGATACTGCCGCAGCCAGGATCGCATACGGAAGCTGTGTGGAAACGTGAGTCACATGATCACACTGTGCTCCTGCGGAAGCCATGATCGTTGTATCGGAGATCGGTGAGCAGTGGTCTCCGCAAACTGCACCTGCCATGCAGGCGGACATGGAAATGATCATCATCTCAGGACTGGATTTCTCAAATACCGCAACAACGATCGGGATCAGGATACCAAAGGTTCCCCAGGAAGTACCTGTAGCAAATGCAAGTCCACATCCAACCAGGAAAATAATGGCCGGAAGGATAACTTCAATACCACCGGCAACAGAACGCATGGCTTCTTCTACGAATACCGCTGCACCAAGTGAGTCTGTCATAGCCTTCAGTGTCCATGCAAAGGTCAGGATCATGATCGCCGGTACCATAGCCTTGAATCCTTCCGGGATGCAGCCCATACAGTCTCTGAAATTGACCACACGGCGGATCATATAGAAAATAATGGCAAACACCAGACCAAAAGCACTTCCCATTGCAAGGCCTGTAGAGGCATCACTCTGTGAAAATGCGGTAACAAAATCTGTTCCGCTGAAAAATCCTCCTGTATAGATCATACTGATGACACAGCAGATAACAAGCATAACGATCGGGATCACAAGATCGATCACCTTTCCTCTCGGATTCGGTGTCTCATCATCCGTTGCATTCTCATACGGTCTTGCAGATGTTGTATAAAGATCTCCGTTCAGAGCATTGATCTCATGTGTTCTCATGGCACCAAACTCGGTTTTCATCAGTACCATGCCAACCATCATTACAATCGTAAGGATCGCGTAAAAGTTATACGGGATGGTTCTTACAAAAATCGCAAGTCCATCCTGTCCCTCTACGAATCCGCTGACTGCAGCAGCCCAGGATGAGATCGGTGCGATGATACATACCGGAGCGGCTGTCGCATCGATCAGGTATGCAAATTTCGCTCTGGATACGTGATGTCTGTCAGTTACCGGACGCATAACGCTTCCTACTGTCAGGCAGTTAAAATAATCGTCAATGAAGATCAGGATTCCAAGGATGATCGCTGCAAGCTCTGCACCCACACGCGTGTGGATCTTTTTGCTGGCCCATCGTCCGAATGCGGCGGAGCCGCCGGCCTTGTTCATCATACATACCACAGATCCCAGGATTACCAGGAAGATCAGGATACCTACGTTATAGCTGTCAGAAAGAACCTTGATGATTCCTCCCTCAAAAATCTGTGTTACCGTTCCTTCAAATTTAAATCCGGAATAGATCAGTGCTCCTACTACAATTCCCACAAACAGAGAACTGTATACTTCTTTTGTGATCAGTGCAAGGACGATCGCAACAAGAGGTGGAAGCAGTGCCCAGATCGTTGCATACAGAGCAGGCTGGTAAGTCTCCTCCGCATCCGCAGCCAGCACAGTCAGGGGACTTGCCAGTGCGCCCATGAATACCATTGCCATAACAGACAATGCTGTTCCTGCTTTTTTACTCATTTTTCTCCTCCCTTTTCGGGGACAAAAAAACGGAGGCTGTCTCTTCTTAAGAACACCTCCGGTTAAATAATCCTTATTTAACTAATAGCCTGTCAGAAAATCTCCATTCAGCATATTAAATGCAGATCTCCCGAAGTGCTACCGATAGCGCTCCACATCCGTGACAGTACAACGCATATTCTGCGTTATCCCAGCACCCTGTCATCTGGCCTTCCAGAGCACTTCGGCAAATTTTCCTTTCTTTATGAACAGCCTGCCAGGGCCTTGCATCCATAAATACTGATAAAATCCGCGCCTCTATCTTCTTATCCGTGACCGTTTGCCCTCCGCAGGACTTCCCGGCCATCTTTTTTTCTTTATACTGTAGCAGTTTCCGACATAAATATCAAGTAGTTTACACAGATTCCTGCCATTCAGACCAATATTGTTACTTTTCACTCCGTTTTCAGTAACACGCTTCGCGGAATATTACCAGCGAACTGTAATCCAATATTGCCTTATTTACTGCTCATTCAGCAGCCACTTCACATCCACTCCCAGCACCTTTGCAAACACCCGCAGTTCATAATCTGCTACAAAACGTTCTCCTCCTTCGATCCGGCTGATACTGTCACGCTCCAGCATCACTCCTTCCACCTGCATTTTTGCTGCCAGCGCAGATTGCGACATCCGTTTCATATTCCTCATCTGGCGTATTTTTTCTCCGGAAACGTTCTTTTTTCCCTGATAAGTGTATATTTTCATCCTGCCACCTATTTTAATAAATGTGTTAATGTTCTGCATTTTTCTTGACATTAGCATATATTTCGGCGGCACCTGTGTTAAAGGTCAGCAAATCTGACATTTTCTGCATTTTTCGACAAAAAATGCCGCGGTACTGTTCCGCGGCATTTCCACTCAGGCGGATATTGACGATCCACCATCGGGTCAAACTGTTTTTTCTTCTGATCAGTCTTCCTGTCCTACCTGACCATAATATGCATTTGCACCATGTTTTCTGTAGTAATGCTTATCCTGAAGCTCCTGCGGTGCCGGTTTTACATCCGGATTGATCAGCTCGCAGCGAGATGCCATCTTGGCAACCTCCTCAAGAACAACTGCGTTATGAACTGCCTCATGAGCATCCTTACCCCAGGTAAAAGGTCCGTGGTTCTTACACAGCACAGCCGGTACTGCTTCATAATCTTTGTTTTTGAAATAATCAGCAATAAGAACTCCCGTGTTCTTCTCATATGCCTCTTCGATCTCTCTTTTGGTCAGATTACGCACACATGGTACTTCTCCGTAAATGTAATCTGCATGTGTGGTTCCATAACACGGAATCGATCTGCCTGCCTGCGCCCAGCTTGTTGCCCAGGATGAGTGGGTATGTACGATACCGCCGATATTCGGAAACGCTCTGTAAAGAACTGCATGTGTCGGTGTATCAGAGGATGGATTGTATCTTCCTTCTACTTTATTTCCATCAAGATCTACCACTACCATGTCTTCCGGTGTCAGCTTGTCATAATCCACACCACTTGGCTTAATCACAAAAAGTCCCTGCTCCCTGTCGATCCCGCTGACATTTCCCCATGTAAAGGTAACAAGACCATATTTGGGCAGATCCATATTTGCTCTGTAAACTTCTTCTTTTAATTTTTCAAGCATAGCGCGCCCTCCTTTTACGGTATAGTTGTTTCAAAAACGATGTACTAATCTCTACCGCCTGTATTTATTTTGTAAACTCAACTACTGCGTAAGGTTCTTTATCCTCCGCGTTGAGAACTACAGCTTCTTTATTTTCTGTCATATATACTTCCGGAATGATAACATTATCCAGTACTGCCTGACGTTTATATTCAACACGAAGCTGACCAACTTTAAAATCCTCAGGCAGATGATCCGCTGCCATCCGGATATACTGACAGTTGTTCACATGATGATTGGTGTCCAGATGATGCTTCTGTACGGAAAAAGCATTCTGCACTTCCCGTTCCTTCGGAAGCGCGATCTTTCTTGGTGCATAATCCATCTCTATTTTTTCGCCCAGATCATAGGGATCTGTATCTGCCGGTGTCAGCTTTTCCGGAAGACCGGTTTCTGTATTGATAAAGGACCAGTAGGAATTGGCCCATGCCAGCTTCTCACCATCCATTGTCTCAAGAATAAAATTACGCATTCCGATAAATCCACGGAATCCATAAGGAATTGTTGTTACTTTTATATTTTCACCAAGCTTCGGATACCGCTTCACGATCACCTGCCATGCAGAAAGTACCCAGGCTCTTTTCTGTTCCTTTAATACTTCCATACCGACTCCTGTCTGCTCGGATTCAAAGGTACAGCAATCCTGAAAATAATCCAGAACTCCCGGCAGCGTCAGACATCCATCTTCTCCGATCTCACTGAATCTTACTCGACTCTCAAAACTGTAACTCATTCATGCCTCCTGTCATACTGTCTATACTTTATTGTAACACTTGGCAGGAAGAAACGCACTTGTTTTTTTTGGGGCGCAGCGGATTGCGAATATCTTCTTATTTTTGAGTACAAAAAAAGTACCTCGCAACTGAGGTACTTAAGAAGCAGGGCTACAAGGATTCGAACCTTGAACTGACGGAGTCAGAGTCCGTTGCCTTACCGTTTGGCGATAGCCCTATGTGTTTTGTTTTTCGCTTGCCTTATCGCTTGCGACGGATGTTATTATATAACAGCTTTTTTGAAATTGCAACCCCTTTTTTTAATTTTTTTTATTTTTTTTCAAAATTTCTTAAACTGCTGTTAAAACTCCTTATTATATGCGGGTTTACGCAGTAAAAAAAATTTTACAATCCACTCCTTTGTGTTATAATAAGCCGTATAATAAAAAGAGCGGAAACAACCGTGTATTTCCCTCCGGTCACAATATCCGGAGGCATCCAAAGGAGAACGCTATGCGAGCAAATAACCTTACTCTGCTCACGGACCTCTATGAGCTTACCATGATGCAGGGATATTTCAAAAACCCTACCAACCAGACCGTTGTCTTTGACATGTTCTACCGCAACAATCCGTGCGATGGCGGTTTTGCCATCTGTGCAGGACTGGAGCAGATGATCGAATACATCGAAAATCTCCGTTTCTCAGAAGAAGACATTACCTATCTGAGAAGTCTTGGCATCTTTGAGGATGATTTCCTTGAGTATTTGAGCAACTTCAGATTCACCGGTGATATCTACGCAATTCCGGAGGGAACCGTGATCTTCCCGAGAGAGCCAATGGTCAAGGTTATCGCACCGATCATGGAAGCTCAGCTTGTAGAGACGGCCATCCTGAACATTATGAACCATCAGAGTCTTATTGCCACTAAGGCAGCACGTGTATGCCACGCAGCTAAGGGCGATCCCATCATGGAATTCGGTCTTCGCCGTGCCCAGGGTCCGGACGCCGGGATCTTCGGTGCCAGAGCTGCAGTGATCGGCGGATGTGCCGGTACTTCCAACGTACTGACCGGCCAGATGTTTAACGTTCCGGTTCTCGGAACACATGCTCATTCCTGGATCATGAGTTTCCCGGATGAGTACACAGCCTTTAAGACCTATGCGAGACTTTACCCGAATTCCTGTACTCTTCTGGTTGACACCTACGATGTCCTGAAATCCGGTGTTCCCAATGCGATCCGTGTATTTGAGGAGATGCGTGAGGAAGGTATCCAGCTGAAGAATTATGGAATCCGTATCGACAGCGGTGATCTTGCATATCTTTCCAAAAAAGCTTACAAGATGCTGGCTGCTGCCGGTTTCGATGATGCTACCATTTCCGCATCCAGCGATCTTGATGAATATCTTATCGAAAGCCTGAAGGCCCAGGATGCCAAGATCAATTCCTGGGGCGTCGGAACCAAGCTGATCACAGCCGATAACAATCCGGCATTCGGCGGCGTATACAAACTTGCCGCTGTAAAGGACGCTGACAGCGATGCCTTCCAGCCGAAGATCAAGCTTTCCGAAAACACAGAAAAGGTTACCAACCCGGGCAACAAGACTGTATACCGTATCTACAGCAAGAAGACCGGCAAGATCAAGGCCGATCTGATCTGCCTTGCAGATGAGAAATTCGATCCGGAAGAAACTATGGTGATCTTCGACCCGGTTGACACCTGGAAAAAGACCAAGGTTCTTGGCGGAACCTACGAACTCCGTGAGCTCCTTGTTCCGGTAATTAAAGATGGTAAGAGCGTTTACAAGTCTCCATCTGTCATGGAACTCCGCGACTACTGCAAACAGGAGCAGAACACACTGTGGGATGAATCCAGACGTTTCGTTAATCCGCAGAAGGTTTATGTAGATCTCTCCCAGTCACTCTATGACATGAAGAAGGCTCTCCTGGAAGAAATGAGTGAAAAAGAGCTCTGATAAACAGAAATAAGCATTCATAAACCCTCCTTTCTTATCATAAGCTTATGGATAAGGAAAGGAGGGTTTTTATTGCACAGAGAATTTTATACCCGGCTGATCAGCAGGGAGCATCCTCTGCCGGAAGCTTTTGTGCCGGAACATCTTATCGATATCGGACTTCCATTTGAAGCAGCACCGGGAGATCCGAAGCGGCTTCTGGAGTATCAGGCTGCAAAAGCCGCTTCCCAGCTTTTCCATGCCTGTCACAGATGCGGTCTGAACCTGTGGGCAGTTTCCGGATATCGTTCCTACCAGCGACAGAAGGAGCTTTTTACAGGAAGTCCTTTCGTTGCAGAGCCAGGAACAAGTGAGCACCAGAGCGGACTTGCTCTGGATGTATCCTGTCCTTCCATCCATATGGAGCTCACCGAAAGGTTTTCCACAACAGGAGAAGGCCGCTGGCTGAAAAAGAACGCTCCGCTCTATGGTTTTATCCTCCGGTATCCCAAAAGCAAAGAGGAGATCACCGGCATCCCTTACGAGCCATGGCACATCCGCTATGTGACCAAACCTCTGGCTTCCTGGCTCACTATCACAAATCTGACTCTGGAAGAATACCACTGCTTTCCTTCCCGGTGTCCGCACCCTCCCTGATCTGCTGCTCCTGGCATCTGCATCTGATGTTTATATCTTGATCTGCACACATTTTTCTGTACATCTGATGCACTTTTACTGCTCCATCTGTCTGCCAAGAAAACCGGCTGCTGTGCGGATAAGGGCACGTTCTGTGTCTCCCAGTGCTGTTTTTTCACTTTTAGTCAGAAGGATCACTGCTCCAATGGCGTCACTCGCACACAGGATCGGCTGTATCATTTTCTGGCAAAATGAATCCATAGCGTCGGAAATGACTGATATATTTTCCCTGCTGTCCTGACTGACCATTCTGCCTTTCCTGCCGGCAATGACTGCATCCAGATCAGAACTGATCTCTTTTCCTTCCAGTTCCCGGCTTCCGCTGCCGCATGCCGCCACGACCTGATCACGATCTGTAATACAGGCAGTCAATCCGGTGGTCTGTACCAGCGCTTCCGCATATTCCGCAGCAAACGTATTCAGCTCTCCAATGGGCGAATATTTTTTCAGGATGATCTGTCCTTCCCTGTCTGTAAAAATCTCCAGTGGCGTTCCTTCCTTGATCCGCAGTGTCTTTCGTATCTCTTTTGGAATCACAACCCTGCCCAGATCATCGATCCTGCGAACAATTCCCGTTGCTTTCATCTTCCTGAATTCCTCCTGTATTTTCTGTTCATTGTACGTCAATGTTATGTTAACTATTTGTTTTTCATATGGTTATTATGCGAAAAACTGGGAGAAATATGCATAAAAATCTCTTATTTATCTGTCGCAGGAGCCGCATTGTCGTATGCCTGCTGCAGAAATAAATCCTGATAAAATTTTTTTCGAAAATAGGGGTTGCATTTTTGAATAATAGTGGTATAGTATTCATATACTTGATATGTAGTTTTGAATACTACATGTTATTTTATCAGTTTCTACATTATTACATCGTAAACTGTCGCAATGATCCGTCATTGATGAACCGATCTTGAAGTTGTCCATATGATATAAACAGCAGATTTTTTTGCAGGAGGTGTTTTTATATGAAATTTAAATTAAAAGATCCAGGAAGCGCCATAACCCACGGAATCGGCATGCTTCTTGCCGTGGCCGGAGCCACTCCGCTGATCGTGAAGGCGGCCAGAAGTGCAGATGTTCTCCATGTTTTTGCAGTAAGTGTTTTTATCCTTACCATGATCCTTCTTTACCTGGCAAGCACACTTTACCATTCCGTAAGCTCCACAGCCAAGGTGAACCGCCGTCTGAAAAAAATGGATCACATGATGATCTTCGTGATGATCGCCGGCAGCTACACTCCTGTATGCCTGATCGTTCTCCACGGACGCACCGGCTATATCCTCTGTGCCCTCGTATGGACCGTTGCCATCATCGGAATGATCCTCAAGGGCTGCTGGATCAACTGCCCAAAATGGCTTTCCTCTGTGATCTACATTGGAATGGGCTGGCTGTGTGTACTTGCTTTTGTTCCGATCTTCCACAATCTGCCCCGTGCAGGCTTCGGATGGCTCCTTGCCGGCGGCATCATCTATACCATCGGCGGTGTGATCTATGCGCTGAAGCTTCCGATCTTCAATGCGAAGCATAAGAATTTCGGCTCCCACGAAGTATTTCATGTCTTTGTGATGCTGGGAAGTGTGTGCCATTTTGTTGTAATGTATTTCTTTGTAGCCGGTATGGCGATCCACTGAGTTACTCTGTGATCAGCTAGATAACAATCTCACCTTTCGGATACCGTGACATGCTCCCCCCACTTAAATCTTACGATTTTGAAGTGGGGGCTTCCTGCTCGATTACCCTTTAGG
>NZ_JANGAA010000018.1:0-73777 GCF_024461705.1 Blautia sp. DFI.9.10 | reverse complement strand
AATGTCAAAACTGCTTTTTCGTTTACTCCATCATCGATTCTAACCTAAAGAATTTGGCTATTTCGTTGCAACAATACTTATCCAATGATTTTTTGCATTTGAATACGTTTTGATCTCTGTAAAACCCGCTTCTTTCAAAGCGGCAACAAGTTGTTTAGATGTGTAAATCTTCATACCATTGATCATCTTTGTCCATTTTTCATCTGCGGCATTCGTTCCGTCACTCTCGTTACAAATCAGGAATATGCCTTCGCTTTTCAGCACACGGTTGACCTCGGAAAAGCATTTTACTAATCCTGGCCAAAAGTAAACTGTTTCGAAGGCAGAAACATAATCAAAAGTCGCGTCAGAAAAGGGTATAGCAGATACATCTCCTTGAACTACATTACATTTCCCTTGTTTAATGGCGAGGGCGTTCAATTTTTGAGATTTTGCCACACTAACCTCAGAATAATCCATTCCTGTCACGTGGCCATTTCTACATCTATCAAGCCAGACCGCAATATTTGCTCCGCCGCCACAGCCGACGTCAAGAACTTCAGCATCAGACTTCGTGGAGATATTTGAGAATCCCCATTGCGATAATTTGGCGTGACCGCTGTTCATCATCTTCGTCATCAATTTTCCGCCGAAGCCTTGTGGCTTACGGGTATTTTCAAAAAATCTCATTACAGAATTCCTCCTCCACAAATACCGGTTTTCTTAATTCGACAAACCGGTATTGCTCAATCGTTTTTCTCCGTTAGGAGAATATACAATCCATAAATAAAAAGAACAAGGAATAAAACCGTAGGAATCAATAATCCATTTTCTAAAATACTTATAATCATTCTTCCAGGTGGCGTTACCCATGCAGTTGCTGGATTTTGCATTGCCGCTATTATCATTCCTACAATACCAACAACACTACTTAATGTTAAAAAACCACCTTTTATATTTCTACTCATAATCATTACCTCCTCGTTAAATACCGATTTATCTCTTACATTTTATCATATTCTATCCCAAAACTCTATTCTTAGATTGCCAAAGAGCAGCCTTCCGACTGCTCTTTCTGGCTCCCCAGGCAAGTCTTTCGTGAATACTTCCTGTTGGCATTTGCTCCATTTGTCGCTTTTCTTCTAATGCCTTCTGCTCCTGTATATCCTGTTGTACCGCATCATCTACAGCATTTTCTCCAAGAACACGCACTACCCGGTCATATCTATCAGAAACATCCTGCAATTGTTGTTTTTCATCAAATAACTGCTCTTTTTCTTCACGCACTGCATCTAACTCTCTTTGTATTTGGTTATATGCTTGCTTTGTTTTCTGATATTTGTGTTTCCATTTTTCTACTTCTTCGGCAAGTTCTTTAACCTGTGCAGCCATCGCAGCAATTTTATTTTTCACCTGAGTAAACAGTGGTTTTATTTTCTTATCCCGGTAGGTTGTTGCACGTTCCAATGCACCAGCTTCTGGAAGTAGAGTTTTCACTGTTCCATATTCCTTTATTTCTTTGCTGACATTATCCATTACCGGCTGTAACCGTTCTCTGCGTTCTTCCAGGCTATGCAGATCTTTCTCGGCTTTTTCCGCACACTTCTCAGCTTCCTCTTTATCTTTAACTGCCTGCTCCTTGTCATCTTTTAAAAGCTGGATATTGTGGTAACAATCCGTCTGAAACTGCAATATCATCGTGATCCGGAACGTGCTGAACAGATCAAACAGATCAAAGGCTGGTAAAAAAATTACTCCTGTGAATAGCAAACATTCGCAGGAGTTTTTTTGGCACCGTTTTGGCACCGCTGGTCTTATTTTTCAATTTTAAATTTATCTTTACTTAGTCTTATTGATAAATTTCCTTTAATCTCCGCATTGAAAATTCATAGATGATTTTACTTTCCACCCAACAGAAAAACCCCGGAAACCTTACGGTTCCGGGGTATCTTACGTTTGGACACAATGTACCTTGCGGTACTCAATATATATTAAATTAGGATGTTATACTAATTAACGATTACTCGATGATTGTAGCAACACGTCCTGATCCTACAGTACGTCCACCTTCACGGATAGCGAATGTAAGACCCTGGCTCATAGCGATCGGATGAATCAGCTCGATTGTCATCTCGATGTTATCTCCAGGCATGCACATCTCTGTTCCCTCTGGAAGGTTGCAAACACCTGTTACGTCTGTTGTTCTGAAATAGAACTGCGGACGATAGTTGTTGAAGAATGGTGTATGACGGCCACCCTCGTCTTTAGTCAGAACGTAAACCTGAGCTGTGAATTTTGTATGGCATGTAAGTGTTCCTGGTTTAGCAAGAACCTGTCCACGCTCGATCTCGTTTCTCTGAACACCACGAAGAAGTGCTCCGATGTTATCACCAGCCTGAGCCTCATCAAGAAGTTTACGGAACATCTCGATACCAGTTACAACAACTTTACGAGTCTCCTCTTTGATACCAACGATCTCAACTTCCTCAGATACGTGAAGAACACCAGCCTCAACTCTACCAGTTGCAACTGTACCACGTCCTGTGATGGAGAATACGTCCTCTACAGGCATTACGAACGGTTTATCTGTGTCACGCTGTGGGTCCGGAATGTACTCATCAACAGCATCCATAAGCTCCATGATCTTGTCTCCCCATGGGCCAGCCGGATCCTCAAGAGCTTTAAGAGCAGAACCCTGGATAACCGGAATGTCATCTCCTGGGAAGTCATACTCGGAAAGAAGATCACGGATCTCCATCTCAACGAGCTCAAGAAGCTCCTCATCGTCTACCATATCACATTTGTTCATGAATACAACGATGTAAGGAACACCTACCTGACGGGAAAGAAGGATATGCTCTTTAGTCTGAGCCATAACACCGTCTGTAGCAGCAACAACAAGGATAGCACCATCCATCTGAGCTGCACCTGTGATCATGTTCTTAACGTAGTCAGCATGTCCTGGGCAGTCAACGTGTGCGTAATGTCTACGCTCTGTCTGATACTCAACGTGAGCTGTAGAAATTGTGATACCACGCTCTCTTTCCTCTGGAGCTTTATCGATATCCTCAAAGTTCTCTACTACGTTTCCTGGAACTCTCTCTGCAAGAACTTTAGTGATAGCTGCTGTTAATGTTGTTTTACCATGGTCAACGTGTCCGATGGTACCAATGTTACAATGCGGTTTTGTTCTCTCAAACTTAGCCTTTGCCATTTTAAAATGTCCTCCTTAAAACTTGGCTCTATCAAAATTAGAGCATTTTTTCAGATTTAAACTTGCTAACCTTGATTATATTGCAAACCAAGGTTATTTGCAAGCATTTTATTATTTTATATCAGATCAGTCCTTTTTGGAAAGGATCTTCTCCTGTACAGACTTCGGAACCTGCTCATATTTCTCGAAGAACATAGAGTAGTTACCACGTCCCTGTGTTCTGGAACGAAGGTCTGTAGCATATCCGAACATCTCGGAAAGCGGAACATATCCACGGATCATCTTACCGCCACCGATATCTTCCATACCCTCGATACGTCCACGACGGGAGTTGATATCACCGATAACGTCACCCATGTAATCCTCTGGTGTAGTAACTTCGACCTTCATGATTGGCTCAAGAAGAATCGGAGCTGCTTTCTGCATAGCATCCTTGAATGCAAGAGAACCTGCAATGTGGAATGCCATCTCAGAAGAATCGACTTCATGGTAAGAACCATCGTATACATTTGCATGTACACCAACTACCGGGAATCCTCCGAGGATACCAGCTTTCATAGCTTCCTCGATACCTTCGCCAATTGCCGGGATGTATTCCTTCGGAATAGCACCACCAACAACTGTGGACTCGAACTTGTACAGCTCTTCTCCGTTGGCATCCATAGGCTCGAATTTAACTTTACAGTGACCATACTGTCCACGACCACCAGACTGTTTAGCATACTTGCTGTCTACATCAACAGGCTTGGTGATTGTCTCTTTGTAAGCAACCTGAGGTGCACCAACGTTAGCCTCAACCTTGAACTCACGAAGAAGACGGTCAACGATGATATCCAGGTGAAGCTCACCCATACCAGCGATAATGGTCTGTCCAGTTTCCTGATCTGTATGAGCACGGAATGTCGGGTCCTCCTCAGCAAGCTTAGCAAGTGCCTCACCAAGTTTGCCCTGTCCAGCTTTTGTCTTAGGCTCGATCGCGAGCTCGATAACTGGCTCCGGGAACTCCATGGACTCAAGGATTACCGGATGCTGCTCGTCACAGATTGTATCACCTGTTGTAGTGAATTTGAATCCGATCGCTGCAGCGATATCACCGGAGTAAACCTTATCCAGCTCCATACGTTTGTTAGCGTGCATCTGAAGAATACGTCCAACACGCTCTTTTTTATCTTTTGTGGCATTCAGTACATAAGAACCGGAGTTCATTGTTCCTGAATAAACACGGAAATAAGCAAGTTTTCCTACGAATGGGTCAGTCATGATCTTGAATGCAAGAGCGGAGAACGGCTCATCATCAGATGAATGTCTCTCAACTTCGTTGCCGTCA
The DNA here is from genome assembly GCF_024461705.1 of Blautia sp. DFI.9.10. Lineage (NCBI taxonomy): Bacteria > Bacillati > Bacillota > Clostridia > Lachnospirales > Lachnospiraceae > Blautia > Blautia sp. DFI.9.10. The sequence goes on along the minus strand of NZ_JANGAA010000018.1, from coordinate 69,257 downwards.
AGGTCAACACCCTTGATAGCCGGGATATCTGTAGGAGCCGGCATATACTCAAGGATTGCATCCAGAAGTTTCTGAACACCTTTGTTTCTGTAAGCGGAACCGCAGCAAACCGGTACTGCTGTACACTCACATGTAGCTTTTCTGAGGACAGCTTTCAGCTTGTCTACAGAAGGCTCATCTCCCTCAAGATACTCCATCATGAGGTCATCATCCAGCTCGCAGATCTTCTCGATCAGCTCTGTATGATAAAGTTCTGCATCTTCCTGCATATCCTCCGGGATATCAGTAATGGAGATGTCATCACCCTTCTCATCATTGTAGATGTATGCTTTCATCTCGAAAAGATCGATGATTCCTTTGAAGTCATCCTCTTTTCCGATCGGAAGCTGAAGGCAGATAGCGTTTTTACCAAGACGAGTCTTGATCTGCTCTACTGCACCGTAGAAGTTTGCACCAAGGATATCCATCTTGTTGATGAATGCCATACGAGGTACATTGTAGGTATCAGCCTGACGCCATACGTTCTCTGACTGCGGCTCAACACCACCCTTAGCACAGAAAACGCCGACAGCACCATCAAGTACACGAAGGGAACGCTCAACCTCAACAGTGAAGTCTACGTGTCCTGGTGTATCAATGATGTTGATACGATGCTCAAGAGCACCTGGCTTTGGCTTGCAGTTCTCCTCAAGAGTCCAGTGACATGTTGTAGCAGCGGATGTGATTGTGATACCACGCTCCTGCTCCTGCTCCATCCAGTCCATTGTCGCTGTACCTTCATGAGTATCACCGATCTTGTAGTTAACACCTGTGTAATAAAGAATACGCTCTGTAAGAGTTGTTTTACCAGCATCGATATGCGCCATGATACCGATATTTCTGGTTCTCTCTAATGGATATTCTCTTCCTTCTTTTCCAGCCAATGAATTTTCCTCCTCGAATTAGAAGCGATAGTGAGCAAATGCTTTATTTGCCTCAGCCATCTTGTGCATGTCTTCTTTTCTCTTAACGGATGCACCTGTGTTGTTCATTGCGTCCAGAAGCTCATTAGCCAGTCTTTCTTCCATTGTCTTCTCGCCTCTCTTACGTGAGAACATTGTAAGCCAACGAAGAGCAAGTGCCTGACGTCTGTCTGCTCTTACCTCGATCGGAACCTGATAAGTAGCACCACCGATACGTCTTGCTTTTACCTCGAGAACTGGCATGATATTGTTCATAGCCTCTTCAAATACTTCAATTGCTGGTTTACCAGCTTTTTCCTCTACTCTGGTGAATGCACCGTATACAATTTTCTGAGCAACACCTTTCTTACCGTCTAACATGATGTTATTGATAAGCTTGGTAACCACTTTGTTATTGTACATCGGGTCAGCCAGAACGTCTCTTTTCTGAGTATGTCCTTTACGTGGCACGTTACTTCCCTCCTTAATCATATTGATTATATCATCGGTACTCACGCAGTAAAACTATTGCATGTTCGCACTGGTAAGGTCCTATATTTAACCCGCAACCGACAGGGTATATGGAATACCGTACAAATCCTTATAGTCTTCCGCTGTAATACATTAGATGAATAATATCTTTGTAATCCTCCTGATTATCTGCAATCAGGAAGCGGCGTAGATTTCTGATCTACAAAAATTATTTTTTAACTTTAGGTCTCTTAGCTCCGTATTTGGAACGAGCCTGTTTTCTGTTAGCGACACCTGCGGTATCAAGAGTACCTCTGATGATATGGTATCTTGTACCAGGTAAGTCCTTAACTCTTCCTCCACGGATAAGAACAACGCTATGCTCCTGAAGGTTGTGACCCTCTCCTGGAATATAACTTGTTACCTCGATACCGTTGGAAAGACGAACTCTGGCGATCTTTCTAAGAGCTGAGTTAGGCTTTTTAGGAGTAGCTGTTTTAACAGCAGTACAAACACCACGTTTCTGTGGAGCAGCCTGATCAACTGCTTTCTTTCTTAAAGAGTTGTATGTTTTCTGCAGAGCCGGTGCTGTAGATTTTTTAACAGCTGTCTGACGGCCCTTTCTTACTAACTGGTTGAATGTTGGCATTCCATTTCACCTCCCGATTTATTTCTCCATGGGCTTTCCCATGGGGCCTTGCGGTTGCTATTTACAAATTACGGCATGCGAAAATATAACGTTTCATTCGCACGCTTGCTCATTATAGACCGTAAATATAGGGCTTGTCAAGGTGTTTTATAAAGAATTTTTGCTGATTTTACAGGGGTTTTACACGGTTTTCTCCATAGATGTCACAACCTGCCGGAAATACCCATTTTTCTTCTGCTGATATACCAGAGTATTCCCAGTATTCCTGCTATTAATATAGAAAGAACTGCTCCCGCCTGCAGCCCCGGAGTCCGATATTTCATAGTAACCGTATGTGTCCCGGCCGAAAGCTTTACACCGGTAAGCCCCTGGATGCTTTTCCCATCGACCTTTTTCCCATCTACATAAATCTGCATATCAGGATCATAAAATATGCTGAGAAGGAGCATTCCATCCTTTGCTGCAGCTATGGTACCCTTTCCATTCTTCAGATCCATCTGCCGGGAAGAAAGCATTTCATAGATCTCATCCAGGTCCGATTCCCGGTAAGTTCCCAGAACCGCTTCCTGCATTCCGGTTTCCGCAGTTACATGCACAACCGTATCCGTATCATAAGTGCCAAGATCCAGGAAATTATTATTCCAGTAATCGGATTTCTGCTCCTGGCCGTTGATCGTTACAGTTTCCGGCTCTGTCCCCGGAATATAGAGATACCCATGCTCCCCTTTTTCCAGCGAAATATCAAAATCCACAGTCCCGGCCCATACTGCTTCTGAAGACACCGTCTGCATTTTGTACAGTCTTTTTCCCGCAATACCGCTGAGCAGCCGGTTCTGAACCTCAAGTGGATCTGTTCCTTCCATTGCATAGTCCAGTACGGAATCACTGACCATATATCCTGCTTTCAGTGCTCTCGGATTCTCATAGAGATCAAAGGACTGGCTTTCTCCGATTTTTTTATAAACAGTATGAAGCTTTCTTGTATTCCTGCAAAACAGATATCGTATTCCCAGAAGCATATCCGTCACTTCCGTGGATCCCGCATACTGAAAACGATTTTCCAGATTTTCAAAGCCCATGTTTTTTACAAAATCCCACATTTCCTCTGTATTAGTAGAGGAATACATAGATATCCCGTTCAGCTGATACAGCATCTCTTCATTTCTCACAAGAGGATTTACGATAGCGGCACGGTAATCCACCTGATCCACACCGGCAGATTCCAGTAATCCACAAACCTCCTGCTCACTTTCCACATAAATATCACGGTTTGCGGTTCCATTATCTGTAATACTGACGATTCCGTGAATTCCTGTCTCTGCAAGGATCAGCACTGCCAGCACCAGACATCCCAGCTTTCGGATCTCCACACAGCAGAAGGCATGACCGGACAGTTTTCCACAGATACACCGTTCCGTCCACATAACCAGAAAGAACACTGCAAGAACCCCTGCTGTAAGCAGAAGTCCCCAGATATTTCCGCTTTTGATCCCCACAACGATACAGAAGCCCTCTGCAGCGATCAGTCCGGCAAAAATTCTTCCTGTGCTTTCATTTTCCACATTTCCCCATGCATCACAGGACATTTTCAACAGCAGAAATATCAGGATGAACACAAAACGATTGGGGATTCCCACAGGTTTATGCAATCCGTGAAAAAGCAGATTCAGCGCTGTGATATGGATCCCCGCAAAATACAAAACGATCAATATACCTGTTACGATTTTTTCTGCTGTGCGGATTTCTTTATTCAGAAAATAAATTCCGGCAAAAAGCAGCACTGCACAGCCACAGTAAAGGTTCACATCTCCCTGGTCGCCGGATTTTACAAAGGACAGGGAATCCTCGAATAGTGCGCCCAGCTGTTTCCAGATATCTCCGTACACTCCCGAAAGTCCGGTGCCTGCCTTTTCCGCCGCTGCAGTTCTGGATACCGCAGCAATTCCGGGGATCAGTGTGATTCCTGCAAGTCCGGCTCCGGCAACAGACGCCCCGGCAAATTTCAATAATGAAAAACGGATTTTCTCTGGCCGTCGACCGGATTCTGCCGCAGCCAGCTCTGCCAGATAATAAAAAGCAGCAAATGTGCATAACATAAATCCCATATAATAGCTGGTTAAAATACAGTACCCCAGCACCAGACAATACCCTCGCCATTTTCCGGTATGCACCAGCTGTTCAATAAGATATGCAAGCACCGGAAGAAGCATGATACAGTCCAACCACATCACATTGCTGTAATAGCCTATAAGAAAATCAGACAGTGCGTACATACAGCCAAGAGAAACTGCCATGCTTTTTCTGCCCGGATATTTTTTCCCGGAATACCATGCCATGGATACGCTGCAAAGCCCTGCCTTGATCAGGATCACCGCAGTGACAGCCTCGTTTACATACATGAATTTCATAAACAGCAGTATTAGGAAGCTGAACGGACTGCAAAGATAATAGCAAAACAATCCGTAAAAATTATATCCCATGGCATGTGCGGACCAGGTCCAGCCCGTTCCCTTTCCAAGCTGCTCTGAAAGTTCCCTGTAAAAGGCTGTATACTGATGGACTCCATCTACCACCAGCGCCGAATTCTCTCCAAAAGGATAAACACCCTTCAATGCAAAGCCTAGCGTAAAGACCAGCACCGGAAACAGAAACGCCAAGAGATAGATCCACCCTCTGTTTCCCTGTTTTTTGTTTTTTTCTGCTTTCTGTATTCTTATTGGTCTCATTTCATTTCCTCGTCTGTCTGCAGCAATTTCAGGCCGTTCTGTTCTGGACAGCTGAATTATCTATCGGCTGTTATTTTCTGAAACACTGTTATTTCTTTTCCGTCGTTTTTTCCTACTGTATCATGTTTTTGTGAAATTACTGCGAATTTTTCAGAGCAAAAGAAAAAAGCTGTCACATCCTTGGAGACACAGAAAACTCCGCCGACGTAACAGCTTCTTTCTGAAGGAATCTGTGTACGCTGATCCACAGATCTCTTCATGGGTGTAATTATTAACTTTATGTGATGAGTTTTTTAGTTCCCGGCCTGTATGATACGGATATTCACATATCCTGAGGTGGCTGTTTACAGGTTAAGAACTATTATGGATATATGATAGCATGGCCATATACATTTGTAAAATTGATATTTCGTGTTTATAATATAGAATATTTTAATATTTATCAAACGGATAAAAGCCTCTACCACACGGTAAAATTCTGTTTTTATAAAACGGTATAGCCTCTGGATTTCAGGCAGGCTCTCACTTCCATGATATCCTCGGTGTGGAATACCATGATCGGCTTGCCGGAATCACGGTTAAAGGAGAGGTACAGATAATCCACGCTCACATTACTGTCCTTCAGTGTAAGAAGCAGATCATTCAGATTTCCGGTCTTATCCTCAACCTCCACTCCGATCACCTCGATCACGTGGCAGAGATATCCTGCAGCAATCAGAGCCTCCATTGCCTTATCCGGCTCCGAAACTACCATTCGTACGATTCCGTACTCTGCGCTGTCATTGGTCACAGAGCCCAGAATGTTGATATCCTCGTCCTTCAGGATACCGGTAATGTTCTGCATAACACCCTTTTTATTTTCTGCATAGATGGATAACTGTTTCAGCATGATAAAATCCTCTCTTTCCTATGTGCTTTATTTTGCTGTTCTATCGTATGATAAATCTTCGCACATCTTATCAGGTATGTCAACCAGAGCAAGCCGGATAATAACACAGACCTTCATATTTTAGTTTACCCGGCTCCATAAACACTGATATTTTATGATCAGCATTTAACCCGGCCCGCCTGTTCACCGCATGTGAGCATGGAGATATTTTTCCCGGGTAGCGATACCTCCCCGGATATGTCGCTCCTGCTTGTTTACATCCAGTACCTTGCGAACTTCTATGGCCAGAGCCGGATTGATCACTTTCAGGCGTTCTACGCAATCCTTATGTTTGGTTGTCACTAATTAGAACGGTTTCGTCTAAGCCTAAATCTCCAAAGATGCGTAAGTAAATATCTACATTACCATCCTTGTCCACTTCAATTTTCTGGATAATGCGTTTGAGCTGCGCATTGGTCATCTGGTGTACATCTGAAATATCTTCAATCTCTTTGAACGTGCGATTCAAGATTGTTTCCAGTTGTTCGCCCTTTGTCAGGTGATACGCAACCATTTTCAGCTCATTCTCCAGACGCTCAATTTCCTGTTTTGTACCGCCGATTTTCTCATTCAGTTCCTCACGGGTAATAAGATCATCGGTGTACATATCCATGTATTTCTGACGCATTTTTTTAAGTTTTGTAAGTTGAGCGTTCAATTCCTTTTCATAATTCAGGTTCTCATCTTTTGCTTTGTAAACCCTCTGGAATTCGCCTGTTACGTGACGAATTACATTCTTCTTTGCTTTCAGCAGCCCGGAAAAGTATTCAGACAGAACTTCAATCAATTCTTCCTCATCTACTGTTTGAGCATTCGGGCAGCTATCCGCCCCACGTCCATTATGACCGGAACATACCCAGCGAATATAAGTATTCTTATAGGTACGAACCGTCCGTCGAAATGACCAGCCGCACTCCTTACATTTAATCAGAGTAGAAAACAAATACTTATTGCTCTGCCGTTCCTTCGTTAATTTAAAAACCTTGCTTCTGGACTCCAAAATCTCCTGTGCCTTTTCATACATTTCCGGCTCAATAATCCGCAGTTCCGGACGTTCTGTTACCATCCACTCCGTTTCATCTTTTTCCGTTCTCTGTCCGGTCAGGAAGTCAGCTACTTCCTGCTTTCCATTGATAATTTTTCCGGTATAAAGTTCATTCGTTAAAATCCGGCATGTCGCATTCTGGCTCCACTGACAATTACGCTTTGTTCGGATACCTTTCGCATTCAGCATGTTTGCAATCTTAGCAGCACCGTATCCTTCTTCAATATACCATTTATAAATCTGCTTGATAACAGCAGCTTCTTCCTCGTTGATTGCCAAATTAAAATAATCTCCAATGGTTTTATCATATCCGTACACGATATTCGGAACTCGTCCTTTTTCAGCATTCATTTTTTTACCGAATTTCACACGTTTTGACGTATTAGCACTTTCTTCCTGTGCCAGTGCACCGAAAATTGTCAGAACAAATTCACTGTTTCCCATACTGGTCATGTTGGCTGTCAAGAACTGTGTCTCGATTCCTAATGCTTTCAGCTTGCGGACATTCTGCAGAAGGTCTACGGTATTTCTGGCAAAGCGGGAGATGTCCTTTACTACTACCATATCAAATAGTCCATGTTCGGCATCAGCCATCATGCGTAGAAATTCTTTACGATTTTTAATTTTCGTGCCTGAAATGCCCTCATCTGCATATAATCTAACTAAGTTGTCACCAGTACGCTGAGTGTACTCAGAGAAAAATTCCTTTTGAGCTTCCAGACTGTTGAGCTGATCAGCTTTATCAGTGGAAACACGACAGTAAGCTGCTATATTCATATCTAATGCCTTTCTGTTATAATAAAACCGTTCTATTACATCTTAATATTAGCATAAGATAATGCAAAATGGAAATAAGAAAACCTCCAACATTTTTCGTCAAAGGTTTTCTTATTTTCTTATTAATATACACTTTTAATTTCTCTTAATTCACTCAGTAAAGTCTTCATTTCTCTTAATACTGGTCTATATATATACTCTTTTGAATCAATAATTGAATTAAGTTGAACCGTTGCACTATCGATATAGCTTTCTGAAAATTCATCCTTTCCAAATTTTTCATAATAGCGGATTGCATTTCTTGCGTATGTAAGTGCATGATAACTTACCCTTATATCCTGAGACAGACAGTATTCTAATGTTGAAAACGATCTTCCTATCGTATTCTTTTGAATATCCAATTCCTTTTCATTTTTTGCTTCCACAGCCATATTCTTCTCAAACATGATTATAGCATGCGTATTGGCAATAGAAAAAATCTTCTTTTGACATTCTGTATGTGCCCTATCAATCTGTTCCCACGCCAAATTTATATCACCTTTCCGCTGTAAAAAAATCGAATATTGATGACGAACGTACGGATTACTATTCTGCAATAATAATTTCTCATAAAATTGGATTCCTCTTGTCTTCGAAAATGCCCTACGTGTAAAATCTGCATCATAGGCCTTCCTTTTAAAAATATCATATCTATATATTGCATGCGGACTAACTTTGTCCAAGAATTTTTCTAATACATGAGCAAATATTTCTGGTGGTATTAAAAAAATAGATTTTTCTGCAAACAGTTTACTTCGCATAATAAGATAATCTTGTGACTCATCTATTTTCAGTTCCTCATCTGTAGTTTCAACAATAATCTTATTCATTTTTTTTAGTGCATAAATTATATCTTCGTAATTTTCAATCAAATCACCAAAATAAAAATATAACATATCCATTGTTGCTGGTATTCCACACGAACTTGTATAATTTACAAGTGTATACAATTCCAATAAATCTATTTTTAATTTCTCGTCTTTGAATTCTGCTAAGTCCTTTATATATCCCGAAATTCTTTCTTTTATCTGTGCATTCGTAGATGCAAAAAATACAATTTCTAACAAAGAGATATTTTCGTTCTTCTCCATTAATGCAATTGCATCACTGCTCGATTTATTCATAGATAAGCATATATTTTGTATATCGCTAGCTGCTAAATTGCTAACATCCACAATAGCATCTGATGATATCGACAAAAATCTTTTGACATATTCATAATTCAAGGCTCGTTCAGCTAATACTAGTTTAATATTTGAGCTTCCCTTAAGTACCTCAAATGCATCCACATTACTATATAGATTATCTAAAAATACCGTGACATTTTTATCATCTTTGACCAATTTAACAAGTTTTTCCGCCTCCTGTTTAATAATGCTATTAAACCAAAATTTTCTTCCGTCAATTTCTTTGCCAAATGCAAGTTGCATTAACAATGTAGATTTTCCACATCCCGGTATTCCAGTTATTAGCGTAACTCTTTTTGAAAATATTGTTTGCAAAATCTGATTGAAATAACTTGTCCTTTTCACATTTGATGATAATATATCTGAAATTACTGGTTCTGCTCCCGAAAAGAAATCCATAACAGGGCGACGTACACTAGAATGTTCCAATTCATTACATATAAAATTGGCTGGAAAATTTTCGCGATATTCTCTATATACATACTTTTTAACTTTAGTTGATGCTGCAAATGACAATGAGCACAAGTATTCCATTAACTCTTTAGTATCAGCTACGACTATATTGAATCCTAAATCTTCCAAATCTTCAATAGTGTCTTCTACATTATCCAATGGATATACTACAATCCATTTTGGTGTGGCCGACTTAGAATATATCTCACTGTGGCATATCAATTCAAGACTATCATTATCCCCAAAACTTGTCCCCCAAAAAAGTGTAGGCGCAGATGACAATTTCAATGATACAGTATTAAATAACCCTGGTTCTCGGACAAACAAATCTGTCAGTTCTTTATCTGTGAAAGACATATCACTCCCCATTGGATATGTAACAGAACCATGCAATTTATACAAGTTAACAACATTGTTTTTTTCTAATGGACCTGTAATATTATTATCAGCAATTATTTTTGTTGAACTTTCGTCTTCATATATTCGTTCAACCAAATTGTCAATATTCAATGTAATAATATTTTTAATAGGTAATCGACACAAACCAGTATACATTTTATCAAAACTTTTCACTCGATAAGTTTCTTTTAACAATCTCTCCAGTGCATCTTTGTTGTCCTTTTTTATCTTTTGACAAGATTTACTTAAAGTATATTCTCTATTCGTTTTTAATCCAAATACATCAATCAAATGTTTATTAATTTCATTTCCTAAAGGCAATTTTTCTCCTGCCTCATTATCTGCATATACAGAAAACCCTGCCCCCAAGTATAAATTCATTCCGTAGTTTGATACTAATGATACAAAAAGTGCTTCATTATCAAATCTCATTTTTCTACCCCCTATTATATACTCTCCTTTGTCATATGCCATTTAGCATACCGATTACTCCCTATATTCTCTATAACTTTTTCTTTCTTCAATGCCTGAAGAAGATTAGAAACCTTCTTCGATTTCTGTTCATCGCTAAGTACTTCTGGCAATGCTTTTTCCAGTACTTCCATTAAATCTCTTTTGCTGGCTTCTCCCATTGACTGAAGTGCTTTTATAATTAACTGCTTGCAAATATCATCATCTAACCCTTTATTTCGAACATAAGCAGCTTTCTGTCCGACAATATCTGCCACCTTGAAAGATACAAAAACATTAGGATAACGTCCTTCCACAAGACCTTTTTTCTTCAAATCCTTAAAGCTTTCTTTAGAAACTACTTCCTGTTTCTGAACTTTATCCAACAAAAATACAGTTCTCATATCTAAATCTTCATTGGAATATAAAAGCTGAGTATAATTCTTATCCAATATCTTTCCGTACACAGTCACTGTAACTCTATTAATTGTGTTCAAATCATATGTCGGCAATGGGAAGCATTTATCACGCTGTATCTGATACATCATTGGTATTCCCATTGAATTTGTATCAATCATATACAGATTTACCATTGCGTTACACAAAAACACATTTCGATAATACGGTGGTTTATATCCCGGTTCCAGTGCTTGTTCAATAGTTTCTGGTATAAAAGCCCCCTCATTGATAAATACCAGTCTGTCCTCAAATTCCTCTACGTTGATTTTTCCACGCAAGCGATAGTCCTGATGAGCAATACAGTTATTAATAATCTCTTTGATCAGCTCTGGTTCATATTGATCTACTTCATCCGGAAACAAAGTCTGCTGTCCGGCAATATAACGATACTTTACATTTCTGATCCTGGAATATACCTTATCCACTGCCATTAACATCGGTATATCAAAATGTTCATAAGCTTTTACCGAATTATCTGCATTATAAAGTGTCCAGGTAATTCTAGGAATAAAGCCATCAAAGAAATATTTAGCCTCACTTTTTCCTAATAACAATAATGCCGTTCTGGTGATTTTTCCTTTTATTGTAATACCAGCTTTATTTAAAACCTCAATATCAGACAGTTTCTTTAAAACTTCCTGTGCTTTTTTTCGATCACTCTGACGTTTTGAGAAAAGTTCTCTTGCTCTTTTAATCGCTTCTTCATCCAAGTCTTCTATCGTTGCATCTTCTACAATTTCTTTTGACCAATCCATTCCTATTTGACTTCTAAGTAGATCTACTTTATTCATCGGAAGCGGTGATATAGATTCATGCTCTCTGGCATACGCTGCCCCTTGCCATGTTGTCGGAATCCCCCTAATAGCTGGAGGAATTTGAAATGCTATCACTCGACATTTTTCCATTGTCAGTTCGTATATCTCCAGAAATGTCAATCGTTCATTGGTTCCATTTACGATTTCCTTTTTCAAACTTTGCAGACTTCCCTGTTTCCGAAATTCCGTTCCTACATATCGTTTATCATCCGAAATTCCGAAAATCAGCCACGCCTCCTGTAATCCCCGAAGATTTGCTTCATTGCTAAGTGCAGAAAAATATTTACCAATGTCATTAAACGAATAATTTGTGCGTGCTTCTTTAAATTCTACAACTTCATTTTCAAAAGATTCTATCATGCGAACAATCTTTTCTTTTAATTGGCTATCCGTATATATCATATTCTTCCGCCTTTCAAAATTTTCTATGACTAAATTCTATGACTAATCTATGACTTTCTAGAACTAATTTTAACTGATTTTCAGACAGAACACAAGCAATAGCAAAAAAATAAAAGGCATCCCACGCGCTACGCAGGACACCCTCCATCATGTTTTGGTTCATTGGGAAGCTCATCCGCTGCTTCTTGTATTGCCTGTTCCACCTTACTTGCATTTGCTTCAATCAATATCTTTAACAGATAGTCGGCGGTTACTTCCGCTGTGTTTGGATTATGGAATCGATAATTAAGTTTTCTCTTTTTCATAGCGGAATTTCCACCTCCTCCCGTATATCCTTGTCCATAACTATGAAAATATTTTTTCAAATAGTCCTACCAAATGTCATTCCTGTTCAACTTAAATAGATGCCGGTCAAAGGGGCATCCCTGTTGTAAACCACCGCTGTAAACAAGCTCCAAAAAATCTAATTCTTTTTGTTTTTTCAGTTTTCTTTCCTCAATACCAAATTACTCTTATATATCTGTTTACTGTTTACAAATTCTACGACTCAAAGCAATAACCATAGATAAAAGCGTAAACTACACGCCAACTACCGTAAACCTGACTGGCTTTTTACCGGAAGGGTAACTCCATCTGCCGGGCTTTCTCCTCAGTAACCGGGTACCAGTCATTTTCATTTTTTAAGTCTTTTGCATCTCGTTTACAGTTTTCGTTTACACATACCCACGAACGCTGTGTACCGTAATCCTTGAATCTTGTCATCGTACCCTGTTTCCAACCCACAATGCTTGTATTCATAATTTCACAGATGCGGTCTGTCTCCGCCTTCTTCGGCTTTATATAAGGATTGTCCAGTGCCTCCTTAAACAGCATCAATGAACAGACTTTCCTATCCTCATGTTCATCCAGCCATGCCTGTATCATTCCGGCTTCCGTATCATCCGCCATGAACTCCTGCCGCAATTTATCAAGCTGTGCTTCTGTTTCCTTTGAAAACGCCAATTTAAAATTCCCATTACGGTACAACATCATTGCTTCCGCCCACACCTGATCAATATACTGTCTGGATTCCTTCTCATTTTCGAGGATATGAACCTCCATCTCTGCCCGGTTCGTCTGAACTGGAACGAATCTTCGATTTCCGGTACGGTCAAAAGGCAGGAATCGCTTTATATTGGATGTTCCTCCAAATACACATTGCCTCGGACGATCAAGAGCATATACTGCATAAGAATCCCGATAAGTCTCTTTCTGCCTGCTCAGAAAGCTCTTTGTTTCCTCAATACTCTTAGAGCGTGCCGTTGCGACCATTTCAGACATTTCAATCATCCAATGACCACGAAGCTGACAATAAACTTTTTCCGAATCCAGTTTGCCGATGTCATCGGTGAACCAGTCATCCTTTACTGCCATGAATCGAAAAAATGTAGATTTTCCTACGCCCTGACCACCGACCAGACAGAGCATATATTCAAACTTAATTCCAGGGCGGAACGCACGGGCAATAGCTCCCAGCAAAAACATTTTCATACTTTCATACGTCAACTCATCCACAGGTGCTCCCAAGAAATGATGCAGCACATAGCGGATACGCTCCTGTCCATCCCATTGCAGACTATTCAGATAATTCCGGACAGGATGATATTTGTTCCGATCTGCCTGATGGACAATACTTTTCTGCACAACCTTATCCATCGTCAAACCATACGTTTCTTCCAGATAAAGCATAATATAGTTCAAATCCATATCTGTGAATGCCGGGCTTATCCGTTCCCACCACACAGGTTTTACAAGGTCTGTCTGCTCAGTCAAAATATTATACCGGAATACACCTTTTAGCAGAGAATCATGTTCTAAAATTAGCTTACAGTTATGCCGATTGTTTTTCACAGCACCCTTCTGTGTTATTTCCAGTTGTTCTCTGATTTCCTCTACTGTCAACTCCGCTTCCATTATATCCATTACTTCGCACAATTCCTGTCGTGTCTGTGGCGTTAAAGTCCGAAATTCTCTGTTCAATCGCTGTCACCTCCTTCCCATGAGCTACCACTACGGCAACTCGTTCTTCTAATGTGCCTGATAATAATATATCCAGCAGGTACTCTATTTCTGATATTTTTTCCAATGCCTCCATAAACAACGGATGCCAGACATCTTCCATCTGTTTCGGCGGATACTCTTCTTTCCACTGTTTCAACAAATGCAGGTAATCTACCAATGCACGGAAATATCTATTTTCTGCCTGCAGATACCTCTGTTCCTGTGTTAGCTGTCGTTTGATTTGTTTTCTCTGTGGCGGGCTGTGCCCCATGTTCTCATAATATACAGAAAAATCCCTTACCAGTTTCTCTGCCGCCTCTTTCGGTTTTAAATTGTACAAGTGTGCCGTAAAATCAATCACATCCCCATCTGCCTGACATCCGAAACAATGAAAACGCCTGTCCACTTTCATGCTCGGATTCTTGTCACGGTGAAACGGGCAGACCGCCATTCCGTTCCTGTTTACCCGTATTCCATAGTATTCTGCAGCCTGCCGGGTAGTCACAGACTGTTTAACTGCTTCAAATATATTCATCCTTTTCCTCTTTCCTTTACATCACAACTCCATATCGTTTCTTCCTAATTTAATTCTTCCTTCGTGTTCCCATCGCTCCCGGTTCTCCTGTTCCGCAGTAATTTTCGCTTTTGTCAGCCTATCCAGAATGGAACTTCTGGCTTTTTTCTTAATCTGCTCGGTATTCGCCTTTTTGACTTCTGGTTTTATCAGCGTGGTCTGAATTGTTTTAACTGCTGTCTGCATAGCTTTTGTAATTTTGGTAATTACTCCATCCAATCGGCTTGCAGCATAAGTCCTTTCTTTTTGGGAAGCCTTGCGCTCAGGGGAAAGCACCCACGCCTTTGACTGTTCTACCAGACGAATGTCTTCTTTATGGGTTTCCACTCTGACCTCATCCGTCACAACCTCCACAGCTTTGTCGTAAGCAATATCTGAAACTTCATCGATCAGAGCTTCCACATCCTCAATTTTCAAAGTAAGTCTATCCAGTATTTCCGTCTGGTTTTTCATCTGTTCCTTTTGCTTAAACAGAATATAATCCTGTTTTTCAAGATAGTCACGCCCTCCATAAGACGGTTCTTCTTCCAGATGCAACCCGTATTTTCGGGTTATATCAAAAAGCATTATCCGGCAAATAGCATCAAAAGTCTGCTTTCGATTATTATTGCGGCCTTTGGGTTTATCCGGTTTTGGAAGTGGAATCCCTAATTCTTCCAGTGCTTTTTCCTGCTGAGGACAGATTTCCCCGTACTTATTCTCACAATCAAATACATGACGTTCATGGATGTGCGGTGTTCCCTCATCCAAGTGCAGTGCCCAGTCCAGAATATGTACATGAGAACCGAACCGATTTGTAAACTGCTTTGTAAAGTCCTGTACGACCGCAAGCAATATTTCATAGGAAACAGATTCTTCTACTGTTCCTATTTGAAAAATAGTTTCCTCTGGACAGGTTTTATTGTTTTTTAGTAAATCTTCCACAGATCGGTTACGCTCTGTATGACGGGTTCTTGCATTTCTTTCATTCTGCGCTTCTATATGCATTCCATAATGTTCCTGATAAAAAGTACATTCAATCTTCTCAAAACTGATATCCTGAGAATCTTCTTCCCTGCTCTGCATTGTGGTATAGCCACGGTAACAGTCCCAGTAAATATTTTTTCTGACTCTTCCAGCATCAATATGTTCACTGTTTTCCAAATCGAAACGGCGATCATTATGCCTGGGATTGTAAGTGCCATTTTTCCCGGAGCGTCCGTTGTGTCTTGTTGCTTTCAATAATTTTCTTTCCCTCCTTTTTTGCATTTTTTCTAAATTGAATAAAGCGGCGAAGCTGCAAACCTGCGTGATTTTGCGTCAGATAATACCCAGTACGAGTAGACGCACGCATCAACTCACTGGGCAATGGCTGCCGCCCTTAACCTGCACAAAAGACTGCGCTCTCCGCTCTGCTCCAGATTTAGTGACTATTTTCCGGCACCTTTCCATTTCCCTTTGCCATCCATTCGAAAAAAGCAATTTTACTAACCTTAATTAATCTGCCGCTTCGAAATGCCGGAAAACCGGGTGTATGAACCAGTTCATAAGCCGTTACTCTGGAAATCCCCATAATCCGCTGAATATCAGCCACATCCAGTACAAGAGGCAGTTCATCATAATTGTTTAATCTCTTATTTTCACTCATGTTGTTCCTCCATTTTTGATCTCATTTTTTTAGCTTCTCATTGCCGTTTTATCTTTCCTGTTTCCTGAGTCATACTGCTGTCAAGGCATACAACACGTCATCCATTCGGATGCGCTCACTTCTTTTATCGAAGATCATGGCGGTTTATCTCAGGTTAGACGGTCATAAAGTTGTCAAAGTACACTGCATAGTACGAAATTACCATGCAATCGTATCTTATCAATCTTATCTTGACTTTTCAATACTTTCGCGATACCATAAATGTAACTAATATTATATTTTTTAAAATTACCATACAAAACAGGAGCAAATAGAAATGGCTTATCAATTTATAAGGCAAGAACCTTGCTACGACCACATCCTCTTCGTTCTGGCATTGGATAGAGACAAAATGAAGGAGCGAATTTTAATCGGAACAGAACAGCAAATCCGTTTTCGACTGGACGGAAATAAAGATAACGATGTCATGCATGATATAACGCGCCCTCTCGGACGTTTTCTGATAGATTTTGAATATGATAAAGAGAAGAACTGGAATATATATGGACTCGCTCCTCTACGTGATGCATTGCACACTAACCGTTGGAAACAGCCTGCACTGGAACAGACCTCTGCTGATTTTCTGGCAAAAAAATATCTCACCGACGATCCGGTGAGAATATATGCTGCATTCCGTATTTGGAATGAATATCTTGTTACAAGGGAATATCGTGACCGTAATACTGCCTGTGATCATTTTATAGAAAAAATGCAAATTTTGACTCAGGCATTCCAAACAGAAAATGTCATGAATTTTAATTCTGATACTGGAAAACCTGAACGTTTTCATACTGGCAGTCTTTATTTCCGCAATATTCCTGCTGAAATTACCCGACTTGAGCTTTGGTTTCCGGATAATAGGCGCAGAACAGAATGTGTAGTTGCCTACAGCTCTTTTTATCCGCTTATCACTTATTACTTGAATCGACTGAATGACTGGGGCCTTTGTTTCCGTCAGTGCAAAGTCTGTGGAAAATATTTTCTGGCAAAAAGCCAGCGTTATGAACTGTGCAGTGATAAGTGCCGTAAAGCACAGGCACTTCAAAACAAAAGGGAGTTTGATGAACGAGCCAGAGAAAACAACTATGATCTGCTTTATAAAAATGAATGCCAGAATTGGCGTAATAAAATCAATAAATCCCAAAAAACTGCTAATTTTCCGATTGAACGCCTGGAAGAAATGAAAAATGCGTTTGACCTTTTTAAGAAAGAAGCTCTGCAGCGTAAGAAAGCTGTAAAGGCAGGAGCAACCAGTCCGACAGAATTCACAGACTGGTTGTATCAGCAGAGCAATATGATCTTAAAACTCAGCGAAATCTGAATCCATCCCTGTAAAGGAAAGGCAGCGAATTTACTCGCTGCCTGCCCTCTCATTAAACTTGTATCCTACACCCCAGACGGTTTGAATATATACCGGGTTGCCCGGATCATCTTCTATCTTCTCACGAATATGGCTGATATGACTCATGACAATATTGTAATCGCCAGAATAGGCTTCTTTCCAGACTACATCATAAATCTGCTCCTTACTAAATACCCTTCCTGGATTTTGTGCTAATAACTGCAGGATTTCAAACTCGGTGTAAGTTAATTCTATTTTTCTATTATCACGAACAACTTCCCTCCGTTTCAAATCAATCGCTATACCCTTATGCCTTATTTTCGATTGAAGTTGTATTTCCTGAAAAAGGAATTTTTCTCTGCCGGAATCTAACACGGAAATAACAGAATTTACCAACTCTTCCTCATCTCCCTCGAATGATACCAGCAATATTTTTCCCACTTAATCATCCTCGTTTCATTTAGCACTAACTTAATGCTTCGCCTCTGAATTATATTCCGCAAATGTTTCCGTTTCCGGATTAAATTCAGTAAATAATTCCTGCATTCTATTTTTGCTTACTTTTTGAAAGCTGCTAATCTTTCCACTTTTGTCTCTCGTTACTTCAATGTACATAGTGCCATTGCTGTTAGAAAAGATTCCCCTTCCCTCATCATATAAATCTGCTATAATCTTACCATCATAAACCCAGTTTCCTTGAGCATCACAGGATACTCCATAATCAGCATACTCCTGTGGAACAGCAATATTAAGACCTTTTCCCTCTTCACTGCTATATTCGCCCATGTCATCAGCCGCTATGTTCTCACTTCCTCCTTCTTCAAAAACAGATCCTTTCATTTCATCTGCAGTTACAGCTTCTCCGCCGGAACTTTCAACCAATGCCGCCGGTTCTGACCAAAAATCATCTGATAACGGTTCTGCCTTTACGTCTGTGATGGTGCCATAGTTTTCCCTTTGCACTTCAACTCGAAGCGTACCTCCACGTTTGGAACTTATTGTATAAGTACCCGGCTTAAACTCATCCCGGAAATATCCAATGGTCTTTCCATCATACATCAGAAATCCTGTTTCTTTCTGGTAAGTTATTCCCGCTTTTGCATATTCAGAAAGCTGTTCTTCGCTGAATACATTTTCATTACTGTCTTTATTTTCGGTGACCGTTTCTGCTTCCTGCTTCGCATATTCTATATTTTCCGGAGAATATGCCATTGTAATTCCCACTGCATCATCAGATGATTTCGACAACTTCATCCCATCTTTTATTTTTTGAAGATTATCCTCATAAAGTGCAATCGTCTCATCTACCTTTTCCTGTGTCCATACAAACCATCCGTCGCCGCCTGTATAAGCTTTTTCACCAATCATAGACTGCAGAACTTCTTTTTCCTCGTCCAGCCATTTCGCATACTCTTCTGCTGTCCACCATTCCACATCCGAACTTGAAAGTGATTCATCTTCCCGGATATTCACTTCGTTTAAAGCAACTGTTGTTTCACCGTTTTCTTGCGCTGTCTCTGTCTTTTTCTCCAAGGATGATGCGGAAGTTGCAAATCCACCTGTCACGCAAATTACCAATACTGCACTTATCATTACTGCAAACTTAGATGTCTTCTTTATCTTCATAATTGCTCTTATCCTCTCTTCAATCGCATTTTTACTGAAACTGTTACATAATGGTGTCAGTCCGCTCTTTTTTTCTTCCATAGATATTAAAGCAGTTGCATATACCGACTTTATATCCATTCCAAATCTACGGACTACGGTTTCGTCACAGGATAATTCCAAATCTCTGTTAAAAAGAATATACATTACCCACACAAGAGGATTAAACCAATGAATGCATACTGCAGCAATCATTATCAGCTTTGTAAGCATATCAAGCCGTCTGATATGCACATATTCATGTTCCAACACATAACGAAGCTGATAAATATTTTTCCATTCTGTATTTTTCGGCATTAAAATAACTGGGCGAATCACACCATAAGAAAGTGGTGCAGCTATGGTTTCTGTCTGCCGGATGGATAGACTCCTTTTTAGTGGATGTTTTTCCTTCCATGCTTCCAAAATATCATTTTCAACAGGCAGCGAAAATCGAAATTCCCGATAACATTTTATATAGGAAACCGCAAAAAATCCAAAACAAAGTAACAGACCTGCCAGCCATATTACACTCAAAATCGAAATGGATTCTGTTCTCTGTACCATAGCCTCTGATAATCCATTTGCTATCTCAGGCATATTCCCATGAATGGGTAAAAATGTTGTCGTTTGCGCCGTTCTCACTGGGTTTATATCAGAATAAATACTCTGCAACAGAGAATAAATACTTGTGACTGATTTTATGGAAAATGGAACTAATAACCGTATTAATGCAATCCACCATAAAATCAAAAATGTTTTCTTCGGTAATCTGTTGATAAGCACAGCCCTTAATACCACAATAAGTAAAATAATAACCGTTCCCAGAAAACTCATTTGCAGCAGGCTCATATACATCACCTCATTCCAATTCACTGACGATCTGCTTCAGGTTCTTAATCTGCTCCATAGAAAGTTTTTTTCTGCCAAGAAGTGCCGCAAACAACTTGTCAACAGATCCATCATATATCTTATCAATAAGTTCATCTGTTTCCAGATCCTGTACCTGTTCTTTTGCTATAAGCGCATGGCACATAAATCCCGGTTCCGTTCGTTCAATCGCGCCTTTATTGATACACCGCTTAATCAATGTATACGTTGTGTTTTTATTCCAGCCGACTTCTCTGTTTAAAGTATCTGCAACATATTTCGCTGGCACGTCACCATCCTTCCACAGAACATCCATTACCTTTAATTCCGAATCAAAAAGTTTGATATTTTCCTCTGTCACTTGTTTCGCCTCCTATAAGACTACAGTAGTCTGTTCTTGTTTTCAGACTACCACAGTCTTATAGCATTGTCAATCATTTTCTGTCGCTAGGAAAAGAAAAACAGCCAGCCTTTCGGCTGACTGCTCCATACTAAATATAAACCATTTCGTTCAGTACAATTTCTTCTGCTCTGTTTCTAATATTATTACACCGTTGTACCCAAAGCATAGCATCTTTCCGCTTCAATTCCTCCGTCACTCCCTCAGCCGCTTTCATCTGATCAACAATACACGTAAACCGTTCCTCCGCTTGTTCGTCCAAATCCTCCAGATAGCTCCAAAGTTTTCCGGTCAGCAGTAAACTGGAATATCTACCGTAGCACTGCTTTTTCAGATACTCCCTGTGCATTCGTCCCCACTTACCGATAGATCGCTTTTCCTCCGGCAGCTTCAAGTCTGGGATATAATAATCCCCGACAAGTACATAATCAATGCCATTCTCCGTAATTCTTGTTTTCAAATCCTTCATGGTTCGTTCCTCCTTGGTTTTTCTTATTCTATTACCCAAACGAACCGTTCTATATTGTTACTTCCATATGTACCGTGCTCTTACTGATCCCGAATTTCTTAGCTGCCTGCCGCACCGTAGCCTTTGTTTCAACAATATATCCTGCGATCTCAACTGCACGTTCTTCAATATAATCCTTCACTGCCAAGCCCCCGAAGACGCTTTTTTACAGTGTATGCGGAGGCTTTTTCAGGTATGAACCCTATTCTGTGCAAAGCTCCTTATAATAATTTAATTCTTTTTCGCCTGCTTATAAAGCACAAGACAGACGATCACAAACACAACCGTAACCGCTACGGTAAGCGGAAGGATCATAGAAGAGCCCGCCCCAAGCAGAAGGCCAAATCCCTGTCTCAGCGTCAGGATTCCAAAGATGGAAAAAATAACAAATGCAACTATATTGAGGATTCCCTCCGGTGCCTTGCTTTTCAGAAGATATCCGATCAGAAGTCCGATCACATCCGCTGCAAAAAGTCCCAGTGAACAGGCAAGCCATACCACAACCGCTGAACTCAGTCCCTCATTGGCACCAAATGTAATTGCGGTAAGCTGTGTCTTATCCCCCAGCTCCGCAACAAAAAATGTGCAGAATACAGACAGCGGTGCAAATCTGATCTTACGATCCTTAACATTCTCTTCCTCATCATCGTCACCCTTCAGTGTTGTCACCGCAAAAAACAGGAACGCTGCACCTGCGATCAGACGGATCAGCCAGGTAGGGACCACGGTACTGATAATACCTCCTGCAAGCACTGCCAATCCGTTGAGCACCAGGACAGCAACACCGGTTCCAAGCAAAATATCCTTCAGCTTGAACCTGGAAGTCATTGCCACCAGCATCAGCTGTGTTTTGTCACCCATTTCCGCAATAAACTGGGTAAAAAGCACTTTCATAAATAACAGCATTTTTCTTCTCCTTTGCATATTCATCCACTCCGGAGCCATAAAAAAAGACCCACGTATACTTTATCTCTGTAACAGAAATAAAATATACATGAGTCTCATTCTTTAAGATTTGCCAGGTGCATGCACCAGTATGTTGACAAACCACGTCTACACGCGAATTACTCCCTCACGGAATTGATTTTCGTCATTGTAGCAAAGTTGAGAAATTTTGTCAAGAGCATTAAAAAGCTCCGCCTGTGCTGTACAAGAGAACCGGCGATTCATGCCGACACCACTAGAAATCCCTGCCTGCACCGCCACCGCCGAAGCTTCCTCCGTCTCCGGAGTTTCCGCTGTCGTAGCTGTCATAATCATCATCTCTGTCATCGTCATTACCGGAACTTCCGCCGCTGCTTTTTCCCCCTCTTCCCAGGGTCCAGCTCAGCGGAAACAGGGAATTAAAGAGCCGATGCAGTACACTCATACGGCTGAAATTCTTTTTCCAGTAGTCTGCGGTATCCTTTCCCGACAATTTCATTATCAGGCCCTTCAGAACCAGAACTATAGTTACGATAAGAAATACAGGCAGCATCACGCACAGCAGATATGCGCCCACCATGAGCAAAACGATCATCACAAGCCCCAGTGCGATCTCCCAGACAGTTCCATCCTCCTCATCGTCGTCCACATCCTGCTGCA
Organism: Blautia sp. DFI.9.10; assembly: GCF_024461705.1. Classification (NCBI taxonomy): domain Bacteria; kingdom Bacillati; phylum Bacillota; class Clostridia; order Lachnospirales; family Lachnospiraceae; genus Blautia; species Blautia sp. DFI.9.10. Next base: position 46,888 of record NZ_JANGAA010000018.1, on the reverse strand, counting down.
CCTTCTCATACCTGGGAGCTGTTATCTTCTCCAGGCCGTATTCCTCACGGATCTCATTTAGCAGTGCATAATAAAGCTCCACGGTACCTTTTTCAAACTGATTGTCTTTATAGGAAGGAACTGCATATTCATCCAGAAGTCGTCCGGTCTTTGAATCAGGCAGCTTTCCCTCAAGACCGTAGCCAACAGATACCCAGACTTTACGGTCCGAAACCGAAAGGACGATCAGGACACCATTATTTTTCTTCTTTGAACCAATTCCCCATTTGCGACCGGTTTCCACTGCATAATCACTGATGTCTTCCCCATCGGTGATATCCACGGTAAGGACAACCAGCTGGGCTGTGGTATCCTCATACAGCTGCTCACCAGCCTTGCAAAGTTCTTCCTTCCAGGTATCGCTGAAAACCCCTGCATAATCATTAACATAGAATTCTTTTGTGGCAGACGGGATCTTCCCGAAGGCTGCCAGCGTACTTCCGGACAGCGTCAATACAAAAGCCAGCAGCACAGCCATCCGTCCGATCCATTTTTTCATAGGATATTCTCCCTCTATCCGTTCTTTCATTTCATCAGAACAATGGTCTGATCTTATCACTCTGCCAGCATATCCCCTACATCCGGCGTATCTGCTGCTGAATCATCGGCCTCAAAATATGACGCCTTCTCAAAGCCAAGCATGGAACCAAATACATTCCCAGGGAATTTCACAAGCCTTGTGTTATAAGCTTTCACAGCCTCATTATAATCTTTTCTCGCTACAGAGATCCGGTTTTCACTTCCGGACAGTTCATCCATCAGGCCCACATAAGTAGTATCACTTTTCAGTTCCGGATAATTTTCCACCACAACCTTCAGACCGGAAAGTGCACTGTCCATCTGCTGATCTGCCTCAGATTTCTCTTCCACAGTATCCGCATTCATCAGCTGGTCCCTCGCCGCCAGAACCCTGTCAACAACCCCCGTCTCATGCTTCGTGTAACTTTTTACCGTGCTGACGAGATTCGGGATCAGATCTGCACGTCTCTGCAACATGGTATCCACATCAGCCTCTGCAGTTTCCACAGCTTCTTTATTTCCGGCAAGCCCGTTGTAACTGAGCATAAGTCCTCCGGCAAGGACCACGATCACTGCAATAACAGCCAAAAATACTTTCTTCATCTCTTTTCCTCCCTTCCGGTATCACAGATAACCTTTCAGCCTGCGATACAGGATTTTTTATATCCCCATTGTACCAGAGCATACAGGATTCCACCAGAAAAGCTCACCTTTTCGGTCAGAATTTTTCTGCTATTTCCATAAGGCCCTGATATATTTTTTCGGAAAGCGGAATGGAAACACCAAGTCTCTTCGCTTCTTTCACAATATAGCCGCTGAAGGTTTCCAGCTCCGTCTGTTTTCTCCGGATGCGAAAATCTCTCTGCAGGGAGCTGGTTGCATTATCTGCATGTACATAGCGGAATTTATGGATCACCTCATTGATGTGCTCATCCGTCAGCGCAACCCCCTTGGCCTGACCTACACTGGCAGCTTCCCATACAAGCTTCTCATACTGCTGCGCTTTCACCGGATCTCTGCGAAGCTCCCCGATGGTATTATCATAAAAAGCAGTCATCACATTAAAGGCACAGTTGAGGATATACTTTCTCCAGATCTCCACCTCGATATCTCCCTGATCCTTATAGTCAATATCCGCACCTTTCAGGATCTCTGCCACTTCTGCAACTTTCTTCTGCTGCTGTTCATCCGCATCTTTGATTCCAATACAAAGCCACGTAAACGTATCCTGCTGGGAAATGGAAAAATCCTCATTGGCAAAAGCCACCGTATAGATCAGCGAATCCACAACCGTTCCCTTACCAACCAGACGGCGGATGTTTTCTCCCGGGTCCACACCATTCATCACAGGAATGATCACTGTGTCATCCGTGACCATGTCCCGGATACTTTCGCACACCTCAGCCAGAGAATAATTTTTTACACAGATAAAAATATAATCCTGCTGTCCCATATCCTGAATTGGAACTACCCGCTCTGGCTTTGCCACGATCTCACCTTTATAATCACTGTGGAGCACCAGGCCTTTTTTCCGGATGCTCTCTGCCCTGGCGCCACGTGCAACCATCGTCACATGAGGATACGCCTTCGCCAGCAGCCCGGCTATGTAACCACCAACACCACCAATTCCGATCACTGCGATCTTTTTCTCTTCTGTATTCATATTTTCTGTTTCCTTTCCTGCTGTTTCTCCCTGAAAACTTACCCGCCCGGGAAAATGTGGATATTCACGATTCGCATTGACAAACAGCATGGATATTCACAATCTACATTCGCTACCTGCTCATTGTATCAAATATTCCCATACATTTCTAGAAAGCAATTTTCAGTAATATCCTGTTCAAAAAATATAGAAAAATACAGAAACTTTTTATCCCGTCTTTTTTTGTCCCGGATTCTGGTGTATACTGGATATAAATTTTTTACGAAAAAAGCAAAAATGTGAGGTGACAAAAATGGATACCAAACCCGTTTTTCACGGAAGTGATATAGAAAAGATCTGCAACTACTACAATCTGAAAAAAGAAAACATCGTCAAATTCGGTGCAAATGTCAATCCTCTGGGACTTTCCCCAAAAGTCGGCAGAGCCATTGCAGAACACGTGGATATCCTTTCCTCCTACCCGGACAGAGAATACACATCCCTTCGGAATACGATTTCCAGCTACTGCAATATTCCCGCTGATTTCATCCTTCCGGGAAACGGCTCCAGCGAGCTGATCTCCCTTCTGATCCAGGAGCGTGCCCCGAAGCATACTCTGATCCTTGGACCTACCTATTCTGAATACTCCAGAGAGCTCTCTTTCTCCGGAAGTACCCAGGAATACTACCACCTTCAGGAAAGCAATGATTTCGAGCCGGACATTCCGGATCTCTGCCGGAAGCTGGAGCAGGGCTATGATTTTCTCATCCTCTGCAATCCCAACAATCCGACCTCCTCTGCCATCACCCAGGAAGAGCTTCGCAGACTTATCGGTTTCTGTGCAGAAAAAAATATCTTCGTGATGATCGACGAAACCTATGTGGAATTTGCCCCGGATATCAACGCCATCACCGCAGTTCCGCTGACACGGGAATTCACCAATCTCATGGTACTCCGCGGCGTATCCAAATTCTTCGCTGCTCCCGGAATGCGCCTGGGCTACGGCATCACCGGAAATATGGAATTTCTTGCAAAAATGCGCGAAAAACAGACACCATGGTCACTTAACAGCCTTGGTGCCTTTGCAGGAGAGATCATGCTACAGGATGAAGATTATATTAAAGAAACCAGAAATCTGATCCTTTCCGAACGCGACCGGATGATCCGGGAACTGAGGGATACAAACACCTACAAAATCTATCCCGCCTATGCAAACTTTATCCTGCTCCGGATCATGAAAAACGGACTGACCTCCTATGACGTATTTGAAGCCTGCATCAGACAAGGCATGATGATCCGTGACTGTTCTTCCTTCCAGTGCCTGGACGGGGAATTTGTACGATTCTGTATCATGATGCCGGAGGATAATTCACGGCTTGTTAAAGTGCTGAAATCGCTGTAAAAGCTGTACAATACGATCCGGGATTTCCGGATCCCCTGTTTTATGTCTCCGGTGCCTGACAGACTCGGCTCTACCTCAGTGATGGGATACATGACAAATTCTACATCAACGTAGTAGCAGTTTTCATCGATCTTCCGCCCCGCCTGTCTGGCAGGCTCCGTCCCTTCCGTTTCAAGGCAGTCCACCAGCCTGCAGAAAGCATCCCTTTCTACCCAGTCATCACTGTCCAGGATCTTCACATACTCACCGGACGCCATCATAAGACCTGTGTTGATTGCTGAACCATGACCACCATTCGCCTTATAAATGATCCGGAAGGTATCCGGATACTGCTCCACAAACTCATACGCGATCTCCGCAGAACCATCCTTGGAGCCATCCAACACCACCAGCACCTCGATCCGGTCCAGCGCCTCCCCGATCACCAGAGATTCCAGACACTGCCGGATATATTTTTCCATATTGTAGACAGGTACGATCACCGTCAGAACTTTGTCCATACTGCTATCCATCTCTCTTCCCTTACACGAACTCTGATCTGCCAGCCAGCTTCTTCAGATTCAGATCTCATCAACTCCTGAAACTGCTTTATCTGCGTATATTATCGGGATGGAAAAATTGGAATACAATGGACTTTGCGAAGGTTGAATGAAGATTTAACGTGGGGTTAACATTAAGGGGGGGGGAATGCCTCGAAGAATCTTGCTTTACACTGGTTAGTCAGCCCTCGGTTAACATTAAGGGGGGGGGGGAATGCCTATGTAAAAAATTGTTCTTAATCTTTGACACTCCATAATGTTTCTATTAATACAATCTTCCGGATTTTTTCTCCTTCTTTTTTTAGCAGCTTTACATTCCACAATGTTTCTATTAATACTCTGCTCTTCGGTCAGTTTTCTCGGGGCTCGTAAATTCTTTACATTCCACAATGTTTCTATTAATGCCAAGACCGTAACGCTTATAAATGCGATTTGCATACGCCTTTACATTCCACAATGTTTCTATTAATACTGAGTCTGATTCCAGTTTTGTGTAACCAGATGCCACTTTACATTCCACAATGTTTCTATTAATACGTACCAGGTTTCCGAATTCTGCTGTTGACTGATACACCTTTACATTCCACAATGTTTCTATTAATACCGCTGCGTCGTAAATCATTAAAGAATCCGCATCCTCCTTTACATTCCACAATGTTTCTATTAATACCAGGCAATGCTGGGCGTAGAAGCTGACGGACAGTTCTTTACATTCCACAATGTTTCTATTAATACGACTGCTCGCGTGGATTAAACCGCCGGACACAGGACTTTACATTCCACAATGTTTCTATTAATACGAAACAACGGTAAGTGTTGAATTGTAATCATTTACCTTTACATTCCACAATGTTTCTATTAATACAGAGTAAGAACAGACATCGACTGTAGAGGGCTCTGCTTTACATTCCACAATGTTTCTATTAATACCGGAGTAACCCAGGAAGCAATGCAGACCATGATCACTTTACATTCCACAATGTTTCTATTAATACAAGTAACGGTTTTGTCGTCATAAAAAATCAAAATGTTCTTTACATTCCACAATGTTTCTATTAATACAACCGTGTAACCAATGTAACCAAGGTTTTCATATCTTTACATTCCACAATGTTTCTATTAATACCTGCCGGTTCATTACATCATTAAAGGCTCTGAGCACTTTACATTCCACAATGTTTCTATTAATACCAGTGATGCCACATCAACCGCAACGGAAAAAGTCCTTTACATTCCACAATGTTTCTATTAATACTTCGTTTCATGCCATTATATCACTAATGTTTGCCCTCTTTACATTCCACAATGTTTCTATTAATACATACGACGTCTGAAGCTTCAGATAAGCATGAATCTCTTTACATTCCACAATGTTTCTATTAATACAGTTCTTCAGGATGAAGATACCTATCCCTTCTATTTCTTTACATTCCACAATGTTTCTATTAATACATGTTTCTGTCAAAGCAAAAGATGACGTTGAGCATCTTTACATTCCACAATGTTTCTATTAATACCCGTGCTCCACATTCGCCTATAATACATCGTTTATTTTACCATTTTCTGTCGACCTTGTCATTTACAATTATTTTATACACAAAATAGATATTATAACACTCTATAAAACTTCCATTTTCCTTATAAATAAAGGCTTTGTCAACCTCCCGGGATTTTTCCCGTATCGTAGGTTGACAATTACAAAATAAAACTGGTTGCATCATCTTTCCGTCCCCAGAATTCCTTATCCAACCATTTTTCCTGCCTTGATTTAAAAATAATCACAGAATCCAATTCTTTATCTATACAGAACTTAAGTTCCTGTTGTAACTTTGCCAACTGAGCCTTAGAAATTTCACCTTCAAAAACAGAATTCTGGATATGCGTTAAATACCTTTTACAAATCTTAAAAATCCTCGACCAACGCTTCGAACCATTTTCCTGCTGACTCACATCATAAACCAAAACTACATACATAATTCACCACCATATTCTGAACCCTTCATATTCTTTTTCACCAAGCAGATGCTTTATCAACTTATAGCACTCCAACCGAAGTAAATACTGATAAGAAACCTGCCTTCCCAAATTCTTGTGCATCACAGTCTTTTTAAGATTCTTTTCAAGTTCAGATACAATCAGTTTAGAAGCATCTTTTTTCAAATGAAGAAAATTTAGTTCCTTCGTAAAACTATCCTCTGTAATCTGATTTCGATTCAACAACGAGAAAATCAATCTGTCACCAATCAATGGTTTAAACACTTCCGCAATATCCAGACTCAATGAAAATCGTCTTGCTCCAGGTTCATGCAGATAACTGATCGTAGGATTCAACTGTGTATGATAAATCTCGCCAAGCACTTTCGTATAAATTAATGTATTTACAAAAGAAATCAAAGAATTGATCATGTTATCTGGTGGATGCATTACACGCTTTTCAAACTGAATCTCCTGATTAACAATCACATTCCACGCAGCATAATATCTTCTCCTGATGTTCCCCTCAATTCCCATCAGTTCTTCAATCGTTGTCACACTACTTAGCTGTTTACGAAGAGAATCCACATCTCTGAGATATTCCGACACATCTTTTCCCCGACCATTATAATACCGAAGATTCCGATAAATACTATCTGCTGCCGCCTCTATAAATTTTCTTGCAAGAACCAGCCTTTTCTCATAATCTGTATAATAGCTGACCTGTTTCACCAACAGCTGGCCCGCTAGCAGACTTTCTCTCGGATAATAACTTCCCATATAAAAATTATAATAATTGAAAAAATGCATCGGAATCCCATACTGAGATATGTAATCAATAAACTTCGTATTAAACGACATCTCAGACATAACATAAATATCTGAAATCCGCTCAATAGGAATATCCCGCTTTTCACCATCATAATTTGTAAACTGAAGCGTATTATCTTTCCGTTTCAAATCCCCGTTATTATAAACATAAAAACTTTGCTTCATGCTTTTCCCCCTATACAAATCCAAAGTTTATATAGTACATAAATCATAATAAGCACATTTTTTGCATAATTTACTATTACCAGAAACCGGCAGAATCTCCTGATGTTTAATATCTGTAATCTCAATAATAATCCGCTCCAGAATTTCCACATCTTTTTCTGACAATTCAACAATTACCGACTTCTTCAGCAACGGATAATCAATCTTCCCTTTAAGTCCGCTCACCCCTCGTTTCTGCAAATAATAAAGATAATACTTCACCTGCCAGATTCCAGCATCTTCCACAGCCTTACTCTTCTTAATCTCATGCAGTTCCTTATGCTCACTGATAAAATCAATATTTATAATATCATCGATATTTACATGTTTATCCTTTTTCTTATAACTACTCTCATCCAGAATCTTACCAAGCATTACATCTTCATTCTCCGTTTCCATCCGAATATCATGACAAAAATACCATAATTTCCGCTTACAAACGAAATAATAGTAAATCATCACACCAGTGATTCTCTCATCCATACATTTTCTCCTACATAAAATATCCACACTGCTCAAGAATCTCAGATGTCAACAATCCCTGACCTTTTCCTGTTCTGGGATCAAATTCATATTTATATTCTGTACGATGAATATCTGTAACTTTTTTGCAATCTTTAAAACCAACAGAAACTCTGTCTACATTTTCTGGAAATTTATTATTATAAATACTCAAATTTAATGTCATATCCTCCAGTTTAGATCTTATAAGACTTTTCGTTTCTTTACTTATATTAGATTTCCGCAGAAAATCTGTTCCATATTCAAACAAATCCATTTTCTCCTGATAAATGTCTTCCGGTACAACTGTTACACTATCAATTTTTCGTATTTCAGCTTCTTTCAGTTTATAATCTACAGGATGAATTTTTGAAAGTCTTTGCAGACAATCTTCTATTTCTTTATAATAGCTCGTTTTTTTTATTTTGTCCGGATCATAAACCTGATTCATATATGTCGTTTTCATTCTTTCTACAAACTCTAAATTTTCATACTGAGCAAGCAAGTCCAACGAACGATCATACATAACCGGATCATAAATGCAATTTTTCCCAACACCATTTCTATTATCATATATAAAAATATTTGCTTCTTCCGGAAAACACCTTCCTTTTCTGTTACAACGTCCCATTCTCTGCAAAAGGCTGTCTGCTGTACACATTTCAGTATGTAGTATATCAAAATCTATATCCAGACTCGCTTCCACAATCTGCGTTGTTATCCATATTCCGTTTTCTTCTGACTCAGCAAAATCCATAATCTGTTTTTCCAGAAAAGCTCTGTCTCTTCTTATGTAACGCGAATGCAACAAATAAACATTTTCTGATTTCTCTTGCATTTCTTTATAAATTTTTTGTGCCCGGGAAACTGTATTACAGATAATCAAAACCTTTTTATTTCTGCCCTGCTCTAATATTTCATCAATATCCATTTCTGATTTTCTAATCTGAATCTTATGCCTTGCGACCTGATTTGTTGAGTATTCCTCTCCTGTAAAATCCTTAAAAAGATACTGTTTATTTTCTATCAGGCCATTTTCTTCCATAAAATGTTTGAGAACGGGCGGAAATGTTGCCGTAATAATTGCAAAACGCCCGCCCATTTCCTGGATTGTTTTCAATCCATATATAATAATCGCAATAACTGAAGGTTCATAGGATTGAATTTCATCTAATATTAATTTAGAATATTTCAAAGTTGCTGCAAAAATTTCCGTTCCCAGTGCTTTATATACAAATTTAAATAGCTGATCAACCGTACAAACAGTTAATGGCTGCGCCAGCATTTTTGCACGATCATATTTTACATTGATATCCAGTTCATTTTCTTCAAACTCTTTTAAATACATTGACATGCTATCAGAATGTAACAATGCAACATTTTCATAAGAATAATTATTTTTAATACGAGAATAAATCGCATTAGAAGATACCTTCAGGGGAAGTGTATAGAATCCCTTTTCTCCATCAAGCCATAACAATGCAGCTTCTGTTTTTCCGGAACCTGTAGGTGCTACAACAACCAGATTTTCATTTTTATGTTCCATCATAAATTTCTGTGCAGGCCGCAACTCTTTGTTCTGAAGATAAGTTTCTATATTTTTCCTTAATTTTTTCTCACGCAGATCCGGCTCAATTTCTGCCCTCTCATACCCTGCACTTACTGTGTAATCAAATTTATTAAGCAAGCCTTTGATCAAAAGATACTCTTCCCAAACTTTAGGTTCAATTGGTTCTCGGCGGGCATAAGAATTATTGCGATACAATAATTTAGACTGGTTACTGCAATATAATTTCTTGATATCTCTTTTCAAATATTTCCTTATCTGTTCTATATAATACTTTTCTGCATATTTCCGAATATCATCTCCCTCATAAACATCTTCCCGATCGTGATGATGATATATTGCTGTAATAAACGGTCTGAAATCTTTTTCTGATAATAATTCTGATAATTTTTTAAATTCCTTTCCTGATATAGTAACTGCACTTAAAAATCCATGAGGAATTTGTGTAATCCGGCTTATATGCGAATATGTATCTTTTACCTGAACTGAATTTACTAATCCCTGAAAAACCAGATTTGCTTTCCCCCAGTCATGCATTCTGCAAGCTTCTATAACCAGATGTTTTTCTTTTTCTGTAAAATATTCTCCGTATTCTAAAAAAAACATCTCTGCGCATCTTACAATGTCGTCCTGATGTTCCTTTAATGTTTTCTGTTCCTCTTCTTCTATATTCTGCAAATGAGCTATATTATTTTTAATAATCTTAAGATCTGTCTCTGTAAATTCATCTTCAAGATTTATTATAAGATTTTCCAATTCAGCTCTGACTTTATCTATTTCTCTCTGAGACAAAATCTTTTTTCTGGATTTTGCATAATACTCCATAGCTTTCTCCTTCCGGAGGCAGAGTATCTACTCTGCCTCCTCATAAGCCTGTCCATAAAGCTACTGCATTGCAAAGGTAATCGTCATTTCTTATTCAATCAGCAAAATATCAACGCTGCATCTTTCTCAAAATCATCTACATATGCTCCTTCACCTATTGAAGTTTTTGCTGAACAATAATATGCCTTTACTCTTCCATTTTCTTTTTTCCAACGACGCAGACCTTGCTTCGTAATTTCATATTCTTTTGTAAGATTATATATTGTTCCACGTTTGTCTCCTAAGTCGATTCCATAGTTCACCGGTATATACATATCTCTTTTCGTTTCCACTTCATCTTCCTGATGGATATTTACAATATCCACCCGTTCAATATCCAACAGATCTTCATATCGTCCCAATGATAAATATCTTGGCGGATATTTCAGTGAATTATATACTTTCTCAAAATCATCCTCTTCTGGAATCACATGTATTACCATATCATTGTCACAAACCAGTTCAACATTGGCAATTCCCCTGAAAATTCCGTATTTATCTCCATCTTCAACACAGATCTGATGCCGTCCTTCTTCATATTTCGTACCTGCTGAAAATGAATATCTTGTATAAAGCTCCGATACCGTTCCACTGTTTGTTCCCTGTATGCAAAGCTTCATTGGATGAAACTCTGTATAACCACAGGCTGCATGGATCATTCCAAGGACTGTAGAGTATGGTGGAAGAGGAAATGTCTCTTTAATAATAAAGCTGCTTGGTTTCTTATAATTTACCAGGTTCTGAAAACACTTAATCCTGATTGCCCTCTCCATAATACTGCTCCACTTCCTCTTTCAGATGATTAAACACTGAACCTACAGATTCTGTTTTTAATGCTTCTTTTAATTTATCCTCATTATCAAAAATACCAGCTGTAACACCTGCATACGTATAATTTCTGATATTATCATCCTCAAGTAATTCCTGCAGTGTACTTACATTGATCTTATTCTCATCTACTTTTACTCTGTTCTCAAAAAATGGATTTTTTCTGCTGTATCTACCTCCAATTATAAATAATGGACTGAGATTTTCTCTTCTTCCTTTAATATCTCTGTACAAATAATGAACAGAATCCAGGAGAACTTTCACTCTTTCTGCTTTATCCTCTTCTGCAATATTGATCTCACCATCTACACCAACTCTGTCCAGATCTATCGACATAGTATAAGAATAATAAGAGCGATGGATCTCACTCTGTGCAATACCATTCTGCAGATTTCCTCTCACAGCAAGTCCCATATTGGTCAAAAATTCAAGATTTCCCTGAAATGGTTCCAACGCAATGGCATTACTGAGTCTGGCAACTGCACTTCTCGTAGAAGCTCCACCTGTCTGATCTTCTCCCTTAGAAGTTGTTTTCATATATCCAAACAGATCGATCTCCGGATAGTCTGCAATTGTTGCAGAAGGAGCAAACTGTACTACTCCACTTTTTCCATCTACAGGTGTTGTATCCCAGCTTGCCTGCTGTACCATGTTATATCTCAGTGCCTGTCTGGAAATATATGAATACTCTTCGTAATCTCCTCTGGTCATCTTTTTCAGTGATGAAATATTTCCAATTCCCTCTCCATAATTTGCGCTTTCCGCCAGAAAAATCACTGTAAATGTTAAACCTTCTCTTTTCATAGTCATGCTTCCTCCTTTTTAGGCTCATAAGATCCCACTAATCCCATTACAAACGCATATCCATATTCCGTGAATTTCTGTTTATCATTTAACATCTGAACAAATCCTGTTGGTATCAGGAGTTCATGTCCATCTTCATTTCTCCTGGAACCATATGCACTGTATAAACGCATCACAACATCCATAAATTTATTTACATTTCTCACAGCTAACGCATTTAACAGCTGATATTCAATACCTCTAAGGCCTTCACTGGAAGTCATTCCCTTTGCAGTCATGATTACTTTTCTCAAATCCGCTCCACTTTTTTTCATAGCTCCACAACTCATAGAAATCTCCTTTCTTTTACCCACATTTGCAGGATATGCAACTACAAGTTCCGTCCAAAGTTGCACCTCATATACCCAGAAAATATAAAAATTCTTTGATTCCTCTTTTATATTTTCTTTAAACAGCTGATTTAATAACTGATACTGCTCCCGGTACTGCAAAAGATTCATAACTACTGTTTCATGTACATTTATAAAATTATCTTTAACTTTAGTGATCGGAGCTTTAGCTAACGCAGTTAATGCATCAGATACTCTTTTTTCCTTGATAATTTCCACTATTCTTCTGCGAATAATACTTAATTTATACCTGTCATCTGCACCTACTCCACGCAAGATCACCTGGGCATTTGATATTTCCTGTTGCTTTTCTCTTAATAAAACATTGATTGTCTCTGCAAACCACTGAGAATATTTTTTGTTCTCAGTTTTTTCTCCTTCTTTATCAATTCTTCCTATTTTAGAATTTGTATATAATAAAGTATTAATGCTGTCATTTGTATTTACAAAAACAAATTTATTTGCATACAAACGAAATCCCAGAGGGCTTAGAGCATATATAAAAGCACAACCCGGGCAAAGAAATGCATCTACTTTACAGTCCCAAAATGCAGAACGTTTTCTTGTAAAATCATCTCCAACCTCATTCATAAATGCTATCGAAACTTTTTCTTTCGGCCCTGTTGGATTGCCACAATCAATGCAGAGATCTTTCACCTTTTTATGATCTGTATTCAAATATTTTCGGAATGGTTCGGAGAAATCTTTTTCAAATACTTCTCGCATATCTTTCTTTGCATTAGGACGTAAAAGAAAACATTTTCCATTCCAGAACCTATTTATATAAGTATATATAATACTTTTCATTGCAAAGGTTTCGCTGCATTCTGGCTGATTTATAAACTCCTGAAGTTCTTTTAACCGGGTTTTTAATTCTTCTGATGTCAGCTTATCACTGAGTTTATTTTTCTTTAGTTTCTCATATATTTCTGGATTTTCAATCCTCTTTTGAATATTTGCAAAACCAGCCTGATAGCTGTTTGATAATAGCTTATCATTTATAAATTTCAGATCTTCTTTTTCCTGTTTTCCTGAATTCCAGTTTTCACTTTCTATCTTTTCAAGACATGATTGAATTTTATCTTTAATTCCCTGATATGTGCTGAATGGTCCAAAATATCTGATAAAAGCTTTAAAATACATATCCGTCCAATCTGCATTCTGTGCATAGTCCATGCTGACCCACATTGCCTGATTATCATCGGTATATCCAAAATCAACTTCTTTCTCAGCCCCCGCAGTTTCAAGCATGTAATGAAATCCTACAATTCCAGCATTCTTCAGGAAATCACCAAGAGTAATCACATATTTTTCCATGATGGTTTACCTCCTAATATATGACTTCCCACATCCCTTTTCCAAGTGATCTTCTTGTCCCCAATCCTGCTACACGCAGAAAATTTAATAGTTCCAGATTTCCTGTTATCTTATATACTCCGATGCTTCCATCTACTAAGCGGCTCCACGTCCTTGTTACCACTTTTTTCCCCTTCAATGGAGTTATAGAAAAATCACTGATATCCATTTCCAAATTCAATTTTTCAAGAAAAATACTCAGATTTTCCTTCACCATTTCTCCAAATTCCAGATCTTTACATGTGTAATACTTATCACTATTATTTATAGAATCATGCTTACGAACAATAAGTGCACTCCTCATTTTTATAATAAGTTCTGTATCCTGTATTTCTGGAATGTTTCGTATCTTTACTGCCATCAATCGCATAGAGTTCTGATTCATAGAATATGGCTTATATTTCATAAGTATAAATGCATTATAAAATTCAATCAGTTCCCCTATGTCTGCATCTGAAAATGTCATAGTAAATCGGTTCTGGTTAAGTAATATTTTTTCCTGTGTAAATCTTGCCCCAGGCAGGTATGTTGCCCAGGTATATTTTTTTAATATGGACGAATTTTTATTATAAAGCTTTTCAAAAAGTGCCGGAGAATAATTCTCTATTGTTGCTTTCAGAAAGCTAACCAAAACCTTGTCCAGTTCTGCCGGAATTTCAGTTGTCTCCAACTGAAATTCCAATTTTAATTCATTCATCTTGTTCCTCCCTTCTATGGTAATTAATTAAATTGTTTTCCTTCTTCTAAAATATCATATATCACAGCCTAAATCAATACATAAAATAAATAACATTCTAATGGAAATAATATTTTTTTCTTTAATTTTATACTTATGTCATATATAATATATAAAGAATAGGATTATCATTTTGGAATGTAAATTTAGATTGTTAATTATTAATCTATAATTTCTATAATAGCCCCATATTGGAACCCTGACAAAAGAAATTCCCCGTGGTGGTAAACTTTCGTGTCAACCATGCGCCGCCGGTACTGACAAGAGCTTTCTTTTAAGTTCTGAGAGATGCAGGAGAATGGCACGCCTGCCGGGTGATTTCCTTGTTGATCTGAAAAGGAGTCGTTGTTAAACAGATGTTTCATCTACTATACAACGGCTCCTTCTTCATTTCATATTACTAAACTCAAATGAACATTCGGCTATTTGCTCATAACAAAGCACTTTTTCCCAAGTTTATCAAATTAAATTCAACACCTTCATCGCATTACTCTCCGTCACAGCCACAACCTCCTCGCAGCTGATTCCCTTAATCTCTGCAATGGTTTTCACAACCTCCGGCAGATACAGGGAGCTGTTTCTTTTTCCACGGTTCGGCACAGGTGCCATGTACGGGCAGTCGGTTTCCAGCAGAATCTGATTCAGCGGTGCATACTCTGCCACTTCCTTCAGCTTCCGGGAATTCTTAAAAGTAACCACTCCGCCGATTCCGAGATAAAGTCCCATATTCAGATACTCTCTTGCAATTTCTTTGCTATAGGAAAAGCAATGGATAACTCCACCATACATCCCGTCCTTCATATATTCTTTCACGATATTCAGCGTATCCTCCGCGGCGTCACGGCTATGAATGATAAACGGAAGCTGTTTCTCACGGGCAATGTCCATTTGCTGGCGAAATACCTTCTGCTGAAGAAGATGCTCCTCCTTCTCCTTATGCCAGTAATAATCCAAACCGATCTCACCTACAGCCACAGTCTTTTCCATGTCGCAATATCTGCGGATCTCATCCAGAACTGCATCATCCACCTTATCCGCATCATCCGGATGAATACCCATTGCGCCATAAATAAAAGGATACTTCTCCACCAAATCATAAACCCGGTCAAAATGTCCCACAGAAGCACACACATCCACAATATGCCCGATCCCATTCTCCTGCATGCTATCCAGCATGTCAGAACGATCCTCATCAAAAGCTTCATCATCGTAATGTGCATGAGTATCAAAAATCATAGCTTTATCCACAGTCATCTCGTCACCGACGGAAACTTTTCCACCTTTCAGCACTCTTGTAAACACACCTTCCCGGGGCATGATGCACTCACCCATCTTCTGAAAAATAGCACAGCCATTGTGGCACTCCTTTCCGATCTGAGTCAGCTCCAGCACAACCTCACCACAGCGAAATCTGGTGCCAACCGGAAGCTTTGCAAAATCAATCCCTTCCACAACCAGATTCTCACCAAAAGCACCATCCTCGACCTCTGCGCCCTTCGCACGAAACGCATCGATCTTTTCACCGGAAAGAAGACTCACCTGCCGGTGCCACTTTCCGGCATGAGCATCCCCCTCAAGCCCCCAGTCCTCCACAAAAACCGCAGACCCAACATTCTTCTTCTGTGTTCCTTTCTTCTCACTGATACAAACCGCAAGTACTTTTCCCATAGCAAACTCCTATTAATCACACATCATTACCAAATTTATTCCTATATCATACCAGCAATATTGATTTCCAAAACCTACCACATGTAACTCTCAAGCCTCAGGAATTATGAATCGCTGGAGATGAATTTTAATCATAAAACCTACCACATTCAACAACCAGCCCAACGGAGGCAGGGCCAGTGCGGTGACGTTAGCGGAGCGGCCGTCGAGAGGCGAGTATAGCTGCTGCCACCGAGCGCCCTGTTTGAATACAAGCAGCATAAGCTGCTTGTATTCATGAGGAAGTAGCGAAGCGGATTCCGAATGTCCTCTGTCTCCAGCGAGTTGGCGCGAATGGCAGCAAACCAGCGACGCAGCCGAACAGGCCGCGCAGCGTGTCACCGTACTGGCCCTGCCTCCGTTGGGCGTCCGTTCGTTAGTCTAAGTATACACCACACACTACCGTCCGCATTCTCCAGCATCGCCGGTCAAAATCTCAATCCCATGCCCCAACGCCTCAATAATAACCTCCAGGCACTCCTTGACAGCCTTAGGGCTCCCCGGCAGATTAACGATCAACGTCCCCTTCCGGATCCCGGCCGTAGCTCGGCTCAGCATCGCCCGCTTCGTAATCGTCAGACTAAACGCCCGCATCGCCTCCGGAATCCCCGGCACACGCCGCTCGATCACATCCTCCGTAGCCTCCGGTGTCACATCCCTCTGAGAAAACCCGGTACCACCCGTAGTCAGGATCAGCTCCGCAAGCCCCAAATCTGCGATCTCAGCCATCCGGCTCCCAAGCATCCCACGGTCATCCGGCAAAACATCCACAGAAACAACCTCATACCCGGCCGCCTCCATAATCTCCTTCACAGCAGGACCACTAAGATCCTCCCGCTCTCCTCTGTACCCCTTATCACTAGAAGTAATCACAGCAACTCTCTTCATCACTCAACCTCCGATCTGAGCCATACAAAGCTTCTCCGTCTTATCATCCTTCTGTTTCTCCAGGCCTACGCCAAAAGCATGCCCGTCCGGTTTCTCCGCCAAAGCCTCCAGGATCACAGCCTTCAGCACCTCATCCGAACCACCACTGCGGATCACCTCCCGAAGATCCCTTCCCGCCGCATACTGCAGACAGGTCTTCAAAAAGCCCTGAGAAGTCAGCCGGATCCGGTTACACTCCCCACAAAACTTATGGCTCACCGCGCTGATAAACCCGATCTTTCCGGAAAAACCATCCACATCATAATAATGACACGGTCCATTCCCAAGGGGCTCCCCAACATACGGCGAAAACCGCGGAAGCTTTTCCCCAAGGATCCGAAGCAGTTCCTCCTCCGACACCCCATGAAATTCTTTTCCCATCCCAATGGGCATCATCTCAATAAACCGCACATGCACCCTGTGATCCCTGGCCAAAAGCGCCACCCGGCAAAGATCCTGCTCCGGGATCCCAAGAGGCACACAATTGATCTTCAGCGAAATCTCCGGATACTTCATTGCCTCCGAAATTCCTTCCAGCGTCCGCCCCAGTTCATCCCGCCGCGTGATCCTCCTGCTGCAGGCCTCATCCAGCGTATCCAGGCTGATATTCAATCCGTCCAGCCCCGCCCGGGCAAAATCACTCATCTGATCTTTCAGAAGCACACCATTTGTAGTCAGAGTCACCTTCTCGATCCCCGGCATATTTTTCAGTTTTTCCACCAGCTGAGGCATCCGCGGCCGTACAAGCGGTTCCCCACCGGTCAGCTTGATCTTCCGGATACCCAGCTCTGCCATCACCCGGCAGATCCTCAAAATTTCCTCTTCCTGCAAAATGAGGGAGCGCTCCACATGCTGCACTCCCTCCTCCGGCATACAATAAATACACCGCAAATTACATCTGTCAGTTACGGAAATCCTGAGATAATCAATATTTCTTCCGCACCTGTCTATCATTATTTTTCCTCAAAACGGAAATCTCCGCTTTTGCCTCCTGTTTTTTCTTCCAGATGGATATCAGACATAACCATGTGCTTGTCAATTGCCTTGCACATGTCATAAATGGTAAGAAGCGCCACCTGAACACCCGTCAGCGCCTCCATCTCCACGCCTGTTTTTCCCTCTGTTTTTACCGTGCAGAATACACGGATCACTCCCGCATCCTCATCGGTCTCAAAATCCACAGAACACTTCTGGATGGGAAGTGGATGGCACATGGGGATCAGCTCAGAAGTACGCTTCACACCCATGATACCTGCCACACGGGCCACACCAAGTACATCACCCTTTTTCACATTTCCGCTTTTTACCGCGGCCATGATCTCCGGGCTTACCTGAATGGAACCCGTGGCTGTTGCCGTACGGTGAGTGACCGGTTTGTCGGACACATCCACCATAACAGCATTGCCGTTTTTATCAAAATGATTCAATTCCATATCTGTCTATACTTAACAGATCTCAGCGCCTGCAGGCATCTCTTTCTCCGGTACCATCAGGGAAAGATTTCCGTCTGCATCCTCTGCACAGAGGATCATACCCTCGCTGAGGATTCCGGCAAGCTTGGCGGGCTTCAGGTTTGTAACGACCATAACCTTTTTGCCCACCATTTCCTCTGCGGAATAATGAGCCTTGATTCCGGATACGATCTGACGAACCTGACTTCCGATCTTAACCTGAGAGCAGAGAAGCTTTCTGGATTTCTTAACCTCCTCACAGGCGATGATCTCACCAACCTGGAACTGCAGCTTCTCAAAATCATCGAAAGTGATCTCCGGCTTTGCCTCGATATCGATCACATTCTCTGTTTTCTCCTCTTCTACCTCTTCCTTCGGCTCTTCTTTCGGCTCTTCTTTCTTCGGATGAAGCTTCTCAACCTTCTCAAGAACCTCTTTCAGGTCAAGTCTCGCAAAAAGGATCTCCGGTTTGTCGGTTACGCGGTTTCCTGAAGGATAAAGACCAAACTGCTCCATCTCCTCAAGAGTTCTCTCGTTTGCGTTGAGCTGTACAAGAATACGCTCTGTTGTACGCGGCATAAAGGATTTCAGAAGAGATGCGCCGATGCAGATTCCCTCAACCAGGTTATAGAGAACGGTTGCAAGACGATCCTGCTTTGTCTCATCCTTTGCAAGTGCCCATGGCATTGTCTCGTCGATATATTTGTTGCAGCGTTTGAACAGAGAGAATACCTCTGTGATAGCATCTGCCACACGAAGCTTGTCCATTTTTGCGGAAACGTTCTTCGGAACCTGAAGGATAAAGCTCTTAAGATCCTCATCAACCGGCTCAGTAACATTCTTATTCTCAACGACTCCGTTAAAATATTTGTTGGACATGGAAATTGTACGGTTTACAAGATTTCCAAGTGTGTTTGCAAGGTCGGAATTCAGTCTCTCAACCATCAGCTCCCATGTGATCACACCGTCATTCTCAAATGGCATTTCGTGGAGTACAAAATAACGGACAGCATCTACACCGAAGAACTCAACCAGCTCATCTGCATAGATTACATTTCCTTTGGATTTACTCATTTTCCCATCGCCCTGAAGCAGCCATGGATGTCCGAATACCTGTTTCGGAAGCGGAAGATCCAGAGACATCAGGAAGATCGGCCAGTAAATGGTATGGAAACGGATGATATCTTTTCCGATCAGGTGAAGATCTGCCGGCCAGTATTTGTTGAATTTATCGCTGCTGTTTCCGTCGCAGTCATAGCCGATACCTGTGATATAGTTTGTCAGGGCATCCAGCCATACATATACAACATGCTTCGGATCGAAATCTACCGGGATTCCCCATTTAAAGGATGTTCTGGATACACAGAGATCCTGAAGTCCCGGAAGAAGGAAGTTGTTCATCATCTCATTTTTACGGGACTCCGGCTGGATGAAATCCGGATGTGTGTTGATGTAGTCAATAAGCTTGTCTGCATATTTACTCATTTTGAAGAAATATGCCTCTTCCTTGGCAGGTACGCATGGACGTCCACAGTCCGGACATTTGCCATCTACAAGCTGGGACTCTGTGAAGAAGGACTCACATGGTGTACAGTACATTCCTTCATAATGACCCTTGTAGATATCTCCCTTTGCATACATTTTTTTGAAGATTTTTTTGACCTGCTCTTCATGGTTTTTATCTGTTGTACGGATGAATTTATCATAGGATGTGTTCATCAGATCCCAGATGCGTTTGATCTCACCGGAAACGTTATCTACGAATTCCTTTGGTGTAACACCAGCCTCCTCAGCCTTCAGCTCGATCTTCTGGCCATGCTCATCAGTACCTGTCTGAAAATATACGTCATAACCCTGCTGTCTTTTAAAACGTGCGATCGCATCCGCAAGAACGACCTCATAGGTATTTCCGATATGCGGTTTACCGGATGTGTACGCAATGGCAGTGCTGATATAATATCTCTGCTTTTCCATCTTTTCTTTCCTCCATAAATATAAAAATAAATTGTGTACTTACTCATAACGGACTGAAAATATATTCCGTCAAAACAGGAAATTTCCTGTCCGGGGACATTGGAAGATTACCAAGTAATTCTCAGCGACATAAAAAAACGTCTTCTCATACCATAATGATATGAGAAGACGAGTTATTACCCGTGTTACCACTTCTTTTCGTTCCTGCCTCGCGGCAAAAACCTCATCAGGTACAGCAAGCTCTATACCCTTCCGCTATAACAGGCGGTCCTGTCACTGCCTACCGCTGTCCGTTAAATCGGGCATTCGTACTTCGCTTATCGCGTTTAAACCGGTTCAGCAATGCCTCTCCGAAGCCATCTTCCATCTGCGCCTGCACATCCCTCTCAGTCTCGGAACTCCTGCATAAAGTGAACCTTTACCATTCACTCTGCCGCAGATCTATGACATCAACTGCGTCACAGCCTGCATCTAAAAAGTCCTCCGGGGATTTCCCTGTAGTACGGTGTACACATGTACTCTCTTCTTCCATGAGTTTTCCATATGGGAAAATCGTAACACATTTCCGATGGTTTGTAAACGGGGAATTTCGATACTGTATTACATTCTCCTCTGCCTGTACATCCACCGCCACGCCATCCGGAACGCAATGGTTGTCAGCGTCATTCCTGCTGCCATGCTCACCGCAAAAAGGATCGTATAGATTCCGTCTTTCTGGAATTTTGCCCAGTCCTTCATCAACATCCAGTTCATTGTCCGGTAAAGTGCTGCTCCCGGAATCAACGGAATTGTCGCGGAAACCAGGAATACAGTTACCGGCGTTTTATGAATTCTTGCCATACATTCTGCATACAAAGTAATAGCTACTGTTGACCAGAAACCGCACGCATACGGACTTGGCGTTATGAACTCTACTGCCAGATATACAGCCCAGGACAGACATCCACCCAATGCCGCAAACCAGAGTTTTTTTCCATGGATATTAAATAATGCCGCAAAGCCGAGGGATCCTGTGAAGGATACGACCAGCTGTATGATTTCCCGCATATTTTCCTCCTGAATAAATCATAACTACTATCAAATGCTCCCATTATCTGCTGCATTTCGCTACTCCGCAATTGATACAGTATGTGAACTCCTCATTCACTGCTTATTGCTTTTCGCAACCTTCAAGAGAACTTCCCTGATTCGGTTAAAACAACAGATTCGCCACCGTAAAACCAAGGCCCACGACCAGTGCCAGCAAAAGTGCCTCCATACATCGGATCAAACCTGTAATGGTATCTCCTGAAAACATATCGCGCAATGAATTGGTAAATGCAATTCCCGGTATCAGAAGCATGATATTTCCGATACTGATCAGATCCGCATGATGTCCAAGCCCGATCAGAACTGTAAGATTAGAAAGTACTCCGCCGGCTCCGCAGCAAAGAAGCACTGTCAGCAGCGAGTTTAATGCGCCCTTTTTTACAAAAGCCTCAAACAGCTTCAGAACGATACCAATCAGCGCAGAAGCGATCATATCGTTGACATCTCCTCCGAAAAACACGGAAAAAGAACCTGAAATTACAGCATAGATCAAAATCTGCGTTTTAAAAGAATATCCTTGTTTATCCCGGATCTTTTCCAGCCCCTTCTGGATCTCCTCCGGCTTCGGCCGATACTCACAGATATATCTGGAAAGCTGATTCAGGTCATCCAGCCGCCCCAGGTCATTGGCCATTCCCGGCACACGCCGCGTCTGGGTGCAAATACCGAAATCCTCTCCATAAATAGTCGTCACAATACTGGATGTGATAGAAAAAACATCTGCCCGGGTGGCTCCATATGCCAGGCAGATCCGCCGTATGGTATCTTCCACACGTCCAACCTCTGCTCCGCAGCAAAGAAGCTGTTCACCAATTGTCATCGCATAATATAAATACTGTTCCGCTTCCTCCCGCGTCATCCGGCATCCCTCACTTTCCTGCTTTATTTCATTTTTATCTATTTTAGGACACGTAAATATTAAAATCAACAAGGATTTTTTGTCTTAATATTCATTTCTTCTATATTTCCTCAAAGTAATAAGCAGATATTTTCGCTCAAAATAAAACACCACCCGGACAAAAAAGATATCTATCCCTTCTGTCCGGATGGTGTTTGTGTTTGAAAATCCAATGCTCTGCTCAGTTTTTATTTATTTGAAATCTAATAGATCTTATGCAAGTTTTCCGCCAAGTTCACGGCAAGCTGCAAGTCCTTCATCATCAGGTGTGTTGTTTACAATGAGTCCTTCATCATCAACAAGCTCTGCGCCTGCGTCTTTTGCTCTGCCGCACCATGTTCTCATCCACTCTCCGTCGCCCCAGTCATAGGAACCGAAAAGCGCAACTTTCTTACCGGAAAGTTTACCTTCCAGATCAGAGAAGAATGGCTCGAACTCACCCTCCTCAAGCTCCTCATCCCCCATAGCCGGACAACCAAGAGCCAGAACATCAAAAGAAAGCGCTTTATCCACATCCGCATCAGCCACTTCCATAATCTCAACATCCGCACCGGCAGCCTTGGCACCTTCCTCAACAGCCTGTGCCATTGCCTCTGTGTTGCCTGTGGAAGACCAGTAAATAATTCCTACCTTGCTCATCTTAAAAACCTCCTGTTTTTAAACTTTATATTATACGCACATCTGAGATGTACAGAGATGCTTCATACCAACAACCTGCAAAATCGAATACCCCGCACGGATCTGCGCCGCAGTAAACTCCCGGCACTTATCATAGCTGTCAAAAATCCTGCGAGCCTGCTCCACATCATCATAAACCTTCCAGTAACCACACATCTTGCAGCCACTGCCTCCGAACTTCCGGAAGCCCTTCACGTCTTCAATGGGATAACCCAGGAAAAGTCCGATCTCATGAGGAAACTCCGTCTTATGAAAAAATCTCTCCTTCAAACGGGCGATCATCTCATCCAAAGAACTATCTATATT
This sequence comes from Blautia sp. DFI.9.10, assembly GCF_024461705.1. Taxonomy (NCBI): domain Bacteria; kingdom Bacillati; phylum Bacillota; class Clostridia; order Lachnospirales; family Lachnospiraceae; genus Blautia; species Blautia sp. DFI.9.10. The sequence continues at coordinate 23,663 of NZ_JANGAA010000018.1, read as the reverse complement.
ATACCCATCCTGAAGCAAAAGTTTCCTGGCTTCATCCTGCTTAAGATATTCCTGCAGCATATCCGGCCGGTACACCAGAAGAAGATAATGCTTCCTGCATCCACAGATGATCTCCATACGGATACCTTCCCGTTCAAGACTCTCCTCATAATCCGAAATGATCTCCGGCAGCTCCGGCATTTTTTCCTTGGAAAAGGAAACAAGATTCGCCGGTTTCATTCCCATTAATACAGGGGAACAATGATAACCCATGACAGATTCAAATTTTTCACAAGTCATTTGCATTCTCCTTTACGTTTTAGTTAGATTCTTCTAACTATTGTAAATATACCGCCAAAGTTAGTCTTTGTCAACTTATTTTTAAAAAATTTTCCTTGCGGACTTTTACTGATAAAATCCTATCATTAAGGGCACAATATTCCTTATAACAAACACTCTGTCAGACATCCGACTGCCAGTTCTCACCATTTAACCGAATCAAGTAAGTCCTCTGCAGGGTTGCAAATATCCCCTACACCCGCAGCGTAAAAATACTCATTTACATCCAGCTCATAAAATGAAAATATTTCAGGATAATCATATCCAAACCTCTTGACAAACTTCCCTCTGTCATATATTATAATATCAGTAATAATTACTATTACTGATAGGAGGAAACATTATGGCAGCACTTAAATACAGCCGTCAGCGAGAATCCATCAAGGAATTTCTGAGATCCAGAACAGATCATCCAACGGCAGATACAGTATACGAGAATCTTCGACAGATCTACCCGAATATCAGTCTCGGAACTGTCTACCGTAATCTTTCTCTTCTCAGTGACATCGGTGAAATCCGGAAGCTGACCAATTTCGGAAGCGCGGATCGCTACGATGGAAGGGTCGCACCACACTCACATTTCATGTGTACCAGATGCAACCGGGTGATCGATATGCAGTCAGACAGCCTTAACGGAATTCTTGAACAGGCAGCTGCAGAATTTATCCACGGAAAAGTCTTTGACGTAGATGCAAGCTTCTATGGAATCTGCAAGGAATGCCTGAAAAAAGAAGAAAAACAAGCTTGACAAAATAAAGATCACATGGTATCATAAAATAGTAATAATTACTATTATTATTTTAGAAGAAACAAAAACAAACAATATATTTCAAAAAAGAAAAGGAGATCATTACTATGGCTAAATGGGTATGTACAGTATGTGGATATGTTTATGAAGGCGAGCAGGCACCGGAAGCCTGTCCAGTATGTAAAGCACCAGCTTCTAAATTCCAGAAACAGGAAGGCGAGCTCTCATGGGCAGCTGAGCATGTTGTAGGTGTAGCTAAAGGCGTGAGCGAGGACATCCTTGCAGACCTGAGAGCGAACTTCGAGGGCGAGTGCTCCGAGGTTGGTATGTATCTTGCAATGGCTAGAGTTGCTCACAGAGAAGGATATCCGGAAGTTGGTATGTACTATGAAAAAGCAGCTTACGAGGAAGCAGAGCATGCAGCTAAATTCGCAGAGCTCCTTGGTGAGGTTGTAACAGACAGCACAGAGAAGAACCTTCAGATGCGTGTAGAGGCTGAAAACGGCGCTACAGCAGGTAAATTCGACCTTGCAAAACGTGCGAAAGCAGCTGACCTTGACGCAATCCATGACACAGTACATGAGATGGCTAAGGACGAGGCAAGACACGGCAAAGCATTCGCTGGACTGCTTAAGAGATACTTTGGTAAATAAGAAATCCGCATAAAATCGGAATTTTTACAAGAGGGAACCACGTAAAATGGTTCCCTCTTTTTTAATGTTTCTGATGGAGATGTGCAAATTAGTGTACAGATTTTTCAATCTTCCGCACACTATCTGCTCTTACCTGCTCCCGAAGCTCCGTCAGATAATCTGAGAATTTCACCTGTTCATTTCCGTAGGTCATCTGCAGGTTATATTCCAGTGGGATCCAGGTTTTGATGTCGGATTCATTGTGCTGGATCAGCGCTTCCAGTTTGTCCAAAGCTTTGTAGATTCTGGATTCCAGAGTCTGCTGTGCTTCCATTTCCTGATACAGTTCTGCCATCTCTTTATCAAATGGTTCCGGCAGAGTTTTCACCCATTCACCCAGCACATCGGCTTCTTTTTCTGAATCTTTTACTGTTTTTTCAAAAGCTGGGATATCCCCGGTAAAAGCTTCTCCCATATCATGGATCAGACACATTTTCATGATCTTCAGAAGATCTGCCTCCGGAAACTCGTCGCTGACAAAATATGCCATCAGAGAAATTCTCCAGGAATGCTCCGCAACACTCTCCCGCCTGCCTCCGGATGTATAGCAATGACGCACTGCATCTTTTAATCGTTCTGCAACAGAAAGTACTTCAATCAGTTTTTCTGGTTTCATATTCGTTCTCTCTCCTCCGTCTTTTCATAATATTTTCACTGACACCAATTCTGTTCATTACTATACCATATCTCCGGTCATGGAAAACAGATGAAAAACAGAAGATTCCATTCTGAAAAAATTTGTCTCAACTAATTTATAAAAAAAATATAAACTTTATTGCATTTTTCTCCATAATCGTCATAATGAAATTATAAACAAAAGAAAGAAGGTGATTGCCGATGGATATCACGGTGTCGGATGAGGTCTCACAGGAATATCATGCGCTTGTGAAGAACATCCTCTGTAACAGAGAGTTCCTGAAGCTGAGCCTGTACACCCACCACCAGTGGACCACACGGCTCATGCACAGTATCAATGTTTCTTACCTCTCCTGGTTCATTGCCAGGAAGCTGGGATGTGACGAGAAAGCCGCCGCAAGGGCAGGACTTCTCCACGATTTCTGTCCCTATGACTTCAGGGCGAAGACACCGACCGGTGAGCATCAGGCGTTTTATCACCCGAAGGCTGCCGCAGACAACAGTGCCGCACACTTTGATGTCACAGACAGAGAGCTGGATGCGATACTCTCACATATGTTCCCTCTGGGACCTCTTCCACGCAACAGGGAAGCCTGGATCATCAGCTTTGCCGATAAAGCCTGCGCCATCGCGGAAGGCTGCCATATCGCCATTGCACTGGCCAGACGGAACCGGATCGTCATCAATCCGGCATAATTTCCACACAAAAAACAGGGCCGTCGCCACTTCTGACGCGCCCTGTTTTTGTGTGGAAATTTATTTTATGGTAATACTTTGCAGATTACTTTCTATATCTTAGTTCTCTTTCACAACAACCTTATCCAGATGCCAGATATCATCTACATACTCCTGGATAGTTCTGTCGGATGTGAACTTACCGCTGCATGCTGTATTGAGAAGTGCCATCTTAGCCCAGCGTTTCTCATCCTTATATGCTTCCTCAACACGCTTCTGTGCCTCTGCATAGGAACGGAAGTCGCCAAGGATGAAGTACTGGTCAGGTCTCGGCATGTTGCGTTTGTCGAGAAGTGAATTGTAGATGTCACGGAACATCTCTGTATCACTGGAGAAGGTTCCGTTGATCAGCTGCATCAGTACCTGACGGATCTCCGGATCTGTGTTGTAGATGAAGTCCGGATCGTAACCGCCGTTGTTCTCATAGTTGATGATCTGGTCGGAGCTCATACCAAAGATAAATGCATTCTCCTCGCCAACCTCCTGTACGATCTCAACGTTAGCACCATCCATGGTTCCAAGTGTCGGAGCACCGTTCAGCATGAATTTCATGTTACCTGTACCGGAAGCCTCTTTACTTGCTGTGGAGATCTGCTCGGAAACATCTGCTGCCGCAAAAATGATCTCAGCGTTGGATACACGGTAGTTCTCGATGAATACAACCTTCAGCTTGCCGTTGATGGAAGCATCATTGTTTACAACATCTGCCACACAGTTGATCAGCTTGATGATCTTCTTTGCACGTGCGTAAGCTGCGGAAGCTTTTGCACCAAAGATAAATGTTCTTGGATAGAAATCCATCTCCGGATGTGCCTTGATCTGGTTGTACAGATAGATCACATGCAGGATGTTAAGAAGCTGACGTTTGTACTCATGAAGTCTCTTAACCTGGATATCGAAGATAGAGTGCGGGTCAACCTCAACACCATTGTGCTCCAGGATATATTTTGCAAGACGCTCTTTGTTCTTGAACTTGATGGTCATGAACTCCTGAAGAGCCTTCTCATCGTCTGCGTAAACTTTAAGCTTGGAAAGCTGGGAAAGATCTGTGATCCAGTCCGGTCCGATCTTGTCTGTTACCCAGTCAGCCAGAAGCGGGTTTCCATGAGCAAGGAAACGTCTCTGTGTGATACCGTTTGTTTTATTGTTGAACTTCTCAGGCATCATCTCATAGAAATCCTTCAGCTCCTGATTCTTGAGGATCTCGGTATGAAGGCGTGCAACACCGTTTACAGAGTAGCCTGCAACGATCGCAAGGTGAGCCATCTTAACCTGTCCGTCATAGATGATCGCCATCTTCTTGATCTTCTCGAAGTTTCCAGGATATTTCTGCTGGATCTCAAGAATGAAACGACGGTTGATCTCCTCGATGATCTGGTATACACGCGGAAGCAGTCTGGAGAACAGCTCGATCGGCCATTTCTCAAGTGCCTCGGACATGATGGTGTGGTTGGTGTAAGCACAGCATTTTGTTGTGATATCCCATGCCTGATCCCAGCCAAGACCTTCCTCATCGATAAGAATACGCATCAACTCTGCAACTGCAACTGTCGGATGAGTATCATTCATCTGGAATACAACCTTCTCATGAAGCTTGGTAATGTCGTCGTGTGTTTTTTTGTATTTGGCAATCGCTGCCTGAAGGCTGGCAGATACGAAGAAGTACTGCTGTTTCAGACGAAGCTCTTTACCTGCCATATGGTTATCATTCGGATAAAGCACCTCTACGATAGTACGTGCAAGGTTCTCCTGCTCTACTGCGTTGTGATAATCACCCTTGTCAAAAGAGTCAAGGTTGAAGTCTACGATCGGCTCTGCATCCCAGATACGAAGTGTGTTTACAACATCGTTGTTATAACCTGTGATCGGCATATCGTAAGGAACAGCCTTAACTGCCTGATATCCTTCATGGATGAATTTATTCTCGTTCTTCACCGGATCCCACTCAACGCGTACATATCCGCCGAAATGAACCTCTTTTGCATACTCCGGACGACGGAGCTCGAAAGGATAGCCGTTCTTCAGCCAGTTATCCGGTGCCTCTACCTGATAACCGTCACGGATCTCCTGCTTGAACATACCATAACGGTAACGGATTCCGCATCCGTATGCACAGTAGTTGAGAGTTGCAAGAGAATCCAGGAAGCATGCTGCCAGTCTTCCAAGTCCACCGTTTCCAAGAGCCGGATCCGGCTCCTGGTCTTCGATGCAGTTAATGTCAAGTCCAAGCTCCTCAAGAGCCTCCTTAACCTCGCCGTATGCACCAAGGTTGATCAGGTTGTTTCCAAGGGCACGGCCCATAAGGAACTCCATGGACATATAATATACGATCTTCGGATCCTGTTTTTCATACGCCTTCTGGCTCTTGAGCCAGTTGTCAATGATCACGTCCTTCACAGTGTAGCTTACAGCCTGAAAGATCTGCTCCTGTGTAGCCTCTTCCAGTGTTTTTCGATAAAGGAATTTTACGTTTTCTTTTACACTTTTTTTGAATTCCTCTTTCTCAAACTGCTTGTCAATCATTAGTTTTCCTCCTGTACTTTGGATACTCCCAGTGTTACAGCCTCTTTATTGATGTTCCACTCCTTGGTGTAACCCTCTGCTTCTCCCAGAATAATGTTTTCTGCCAGTACTTCACGTTTGATCTCATCCTGGTTTGCTTTCATGATATCCATGATCTTATCGTTATCTTTTGCATAGACAATGATCTTGTCCATGACTTCGAAACCAGCCTCTTTACGCATGGTCTGAACCTTGCTGATGATCTCGCGGACAAAGCCCTCCTGGATCAGTTCGGGTGTAAGGTTTGTATCAAGGACAACGGATGTCTCACCGTCTGTCTCTGTCACATAGCCCTCGCTCTGGGCTGTTTCGATCAATAAGTCTTCCTCTGCAAGCTCGACTCTGTTTCCGTCAATGTCAAGAACGAGAACACCATTATCTCTCAGCTCTTTCATTGCTGCGGTTCCGTCGATCTCGGAGAGTGCGGTACGGATGCCGTTCAGAAGCTTGCCGTATTTCGGTCCTACTGTACGAAGCTGCGGCTTGAAGCTGTAGGAAATGAAGGACTCTACATCATCTGCGAATTTCACTTCTTTTACGTTAAGCTCATCTGCGATGATATCTGTGTAGAATTTATCCATAGCTTTCTCAGCTTTTACATACATGGTTCCGATCGGCTGACGGTTCTTAATGTTTGCGGTATTTCTGCATGCACGTCCGAGAACAACGATCTCAAGAAGCTCTTCCATGTTTGCCTCAAGATCCTTGTCGATCCATGCCTCGTTTACCTCCGGGTAATCGCAAAGATGGATACTCTCCGGAGCATCTGCATCAATGCTTCTTACAAGATTCTGGTAGATATCCTCAGTCATGAACGGGATCATCGGAGCTGCAGCCTTGGCAACTGTTACCAGTGCTGTGTAAAGTGTCATGTAAGCATTGATCTTATCCTGCTCCATGCCCTTTGCCCAAAAACGCTCACGGCTTCTTCTTACATACCAGTTACTCATATCGTCAACAAATTCCTGGAGTGCTCTTGCAGCCTCCGGAATCTTGTAGGAATCAAGATCCGCATCGACAGTCTTCACCATGGTATTCAGCTTGCTGAGCAGCCATTTATCCATAACCGGAAGCTTATCGTAATTTAAAGTATATTTAGTCGCATCAAAATTGTCAATGTTCGCATACAGTACGAAGAATGCGTAGGTGTTCCACAGAGTGCTCATGAACTTTCTCTGTCCCTCTACAACTGCCTTGCCATGGAAACGGTTCGGGAGCCACGGAGCACTGTTGATGTAGAAATACCAGCGGATTGCATCTGCGCCGTATTTGTTCAGTGCATCAAACGGATCTACTGCATTTCCCTTGGACTTACTCATCTTCTGTCCGTTCTCATCCTGTACATGTCCCAGAACGATTACATTCTTATACGGAGCCTTATTGAAAAGCAGTGTGGACTCAGCAAGAAGGGAGTAGAACCATCCTCTTGTCTGGTCAACAGCCTCGGAGATGAAGTCTGCCGGGAACTGCTGCTCGAACAGGTCTTTATTCTCAAATGGATAATGATGCTGTGCAAAAGGCATTGCTCCGGAATCGAACCAGCAGTCGATTACCTCCGGTACACGGTGCATGGTCTTGCCGCAATCCGGACACTTCATGGTGATATCATCAATGTATGGACGGTGAAGCTCGATGGTCTTCGCACGCTCGTCACCACTCTTCTCATAGAGATCCTGGCGGCTTCCTACGGATTCCATATGTCCGCACTCACACTGCCAGATATTCAGTGGTGTTCCCCAGTAACGGTTTCTGGAAATACCCCAGTCCTGAACGTTCTCAAGCCAGTCACCGAAACGTCCCTTACCGATGCTCTCCGGAATCCAGTTGATAGTATTGTTGTTACGGATCAGATCATCCTTTACTGCAGTCATCTTGATGAACCAGGACTCACGTGCATAGTAGATAAGCGGTGTGTCACATCTCCAGCAGTGCGGATAATCATGCTCGAATTTCGGTGCATCAAAAAGCTTGCCCTCTTTGTCAAGGTCTGTGAGGACCATCGGGTCCGCTTTCTTTACGAATACGCCTGCGTATGGTGTCTCTTTGGTCATGTTGCCCTGTCCGTCTACGAACTGTACGAACGGAAGGTCATACTCACGTCCGACACGGCTGTCATCCTCACCAAATGCAGGTGCGATATGAACGATACCGGTACCATCACTCATGGTAACGTAGTTGTCACAGGTTACGAAATGAGCTTTTTTGTGCTGTTTTGCTGCTGCCTCTCCTGCACATGCAAAAAGCGGCTCATATTCTCTGCGCTCAAGGTCTGTTCCTTTATATTTCTCAAGGATCTCATATGCAGGCTCATCATCCTTTGCAAGCTTGCCGAGAACCTTGTCCAGAAGTGCTTCTGCCATGTAGTAGGTATAACCATCTGCTGCTTTTACCTTACAGTAGATCTCATCCGGGTTTACACAAAGTGCAACGTTGGATGGAAGTGTCCATGGTGTTGTTGTCCATGCCAAGAAGTATGCGTCCTCACCAACAACCTTGAAACGTACGATCGCAGAGCGCTCTTTAACAGTCTTGTAGCCCTGAGAAACCTCCTGTGCGGAAAGAGGAGTTCCGCAGCGTGGGCAATAAGGAACGATCTTAAAGCCTTTATAAAGAAGACCTTTTTCCCAGATCTCTTTCAGCGCCCACCACTCGGACTCGATGAAATTGTTGTCGTATGTTACATACGGATGCTCCATGTCAGCCCAGAAACCAACGGTAGATGAGAAATCCTCCCACATTCCCTTGTATTTCCATACGCTCTCCTTACACTGCTGAATGAACGGCTCCATTCCGTACTCCTCGATCTGCTCCTTGCCGTCAAGGCCAAGCTTCTTCTCAACCTCAAGCTCAACCGGAAGTCCGTGAGTATCCCATCCTGCTTTTCTCGGAACCATGTACCCCTTCATTGTACGGTATCTCGGGATCATATCCTTGATAACTCGTGTCAGAACGTGTCCGATATGTGGCTTACCATTTGCGGTAGGCGGTCCGTCATAGAATGTGTATGTCTCGCCCTCTTTACGGCTGTCCATACTCTTTTCAAAAATCTTGTTGTCTTTCCAGAATTTCTCGACTTCTTTTTCACGGTCAACAAAATTCAGATTCGTGTCAACTTTACGATACACAATATTTACCTCCTGTGTCTGATTACTGGCTGCTGCCTCATCTGTAAGGCCACAGCGGATTGTTTCTTCACAGATACCTGTTCGTGCCAATGCTTCGGGCACTTATAAAAAAAGACCCCATCCTGTAAAAGGACGAAGTCTGATTCGCTGTACCACCTGTTACATTATACGGGCCTGTGTCCGGATCCCTGCGTCTTCTGCTGTGTTCTTATGCTCTGTGTTATGGCGCGGGCTGTTGTTCCATGTCTGTTCATGGCGGACAATTCTTTGTATCTGCCGATATATGTTCCCTGTAACGGAGGAAATCCGTCAGTTCTTACTTAATGATCATCTGTATATCAGATATTCTTCCGGCTGCTGCCGGACAACTTCGGAACTGAAGCTCAGGAGTGATATTCCGCCATATTTACTCGTCCCGGGCTCACACCATCCCCGGTTCGCTGCAAGCTTTCTATATGGCCTACTGTCTCCATCACAGCTTTTTCTATATACGCTGTCTATTATAGGTTGGGGAAAATCCATATGTCAAGTGTTTTCATGGATTTTTCTTATTATATGTCTGTTCACTTCTTCTTAATGGAATTTTCACAGACTGCAAGTGGTTTTTCCGGGAGGAAAGTGGTATACTACTACAGAATCTTGAGGGCAAAAATACAGCGTTTCATTAATACAATGCTATAATTAATGAAATACTGCACCTCATCACAAAACGGGCAAGATTTTTTCGGTTACTGATTCTCAAATGAATAATAACCTTCTCGCCCGGATTTATCACTGAAAGGTATCTTGTTATGAAAAATATGAAAAAACGATCCTTGCGCCGGATCTTTGCAGGCATTCTCGGCATAGGGATCCTGCTCACAGGCGCAGCTCCCTGCGCGGCGACTGCCTATGGATACGATGAATATGGTGATCCTATCGTCACTGCCACACCGGTTCCTGATGGTCAGGCCGCAGCAGTCACGCCTGCTCACTCCAGCTATTATTCACAGGCTGCCGACACCGATTCCATTGACGGGTGGCCCAAAGGTCCCGGCATCGAAGCACAGGCTGCAGTCCTTATGGACGTAAATACAGAAGCCGTTCTTTATTCCAAAAATGCGGACACACAGCTCTACCCTGCCAGCATCACGAAGATCCTGACTACACTGCTTGCCTGTGAAAATCTGAATGCTAAGACAAACATTACCGTATCTGAAAAAGCTTCCACCAGTGTAACTGCCGGAGATTCCAGTATTTATGCTGCTCCCGGTGAAAAATTCACCAGGGATCAGGCCCTGATGGCTGTCATGCTCCAGTCCGCTAATGAAATGTCTGTCGCCATTGCGGAAGAAGTTTCCGGCTCTGTAAAGAAATTCGCAGAACTCATGAACTGGCGCGCCAAGCTTTTTGGCTGCAAGAACACACACTTTAATAATCCCAACGGTCTTCCGGATGAGAATCATTACACCACAGCCTCCGACATGGCAAAGATCGCCAAATCCGCCTGGCTGAATCCTCTTTTCCGGCGATACTGCACCAAACGTTATTACGAGATCCCGCCTACCAATAAATTTGCGGAAGCCCGCCAGCTGCTCAATCATCACAAGATGATGAAAAACGGCGAATATTATTATGAAGGCGTCCGTGGCGGAAAAACAGGTTACACGGATGCATCCGGCAACACACTTGTCACCTACTGCAAACGAGGAAATATAACGCTGGTAGCCGTGATCCTGAATTCTACTTCCGCGGCAAATGCTTACAGCGATACCGCTTCTCTTTTTAATTATGGTTTTGAAAATTTTGAAAAGGTGGATATGAAGGTGTCCATGGAGCCAGTCCCGTTTAAGGTACTCCCTTGTGACAAATATATCCTTAAGAATAACGGAAACACCTATCCGTTTTATTATCAGACAAAGGTTTATGTGACTCTTCCAAAAGGTATCAAAAAATCACAGCTTAACAAACGCCAGGCCGTTCTTCAGAATGCTGTCGGCCCACTGCGTCTGAAAAGCAAATATTATTATAAGAAACAAATGGTCGGATGGGGAATGCAATACGAACGAAACATCGTATCAGATCTTCTCCTGGCTGCGTAACATTTTCCTGCGGCGGAGAGATTCGTGCTTTTCACGGATCTCATCCGCCGCTTCTGTATCTTCTGCTCTCAGGGTCTTCACCCCGAAATATTTTCCCTCATCGGTTTTTCGAATCCGGATCTTTCCGGCAACAGGTCCATGCTCATGGCAAAGGGCAAGGCTGTAATATACCTTGGAATTGTTGGTACTGAACCAGCGGATCTTCCTCTTGGCAGGGCATCTGCAAATGGGACACATGGTACTTACCATGGTACGGTCCTTCATCAGACGCTCCTTTGATACAAATTCCCTGGACACAAACTTGTCATGGTCTGTATAGGAAATATAGATCTCGCTGTCTCTGGATTTTGGATTCTGATATACATCCAGGGACGGATGGCGGATCATGCAGGCTTCATCGATCTCCAGGAGTATCCTGGCAGTATAGCTGGCGTCTGTCAGTGCCCGGTGAAAATCCCGGTTTTTGGGAAGCTGCAGGTAGTCTGTAGCATATTCCAGGGAACGCCTGGATATTCCATCCTCAAATTTTATGCTGAAAAGTTTCTGCACATCGTAGTAATGCACCGGCCCTGGCATCAGCTTCAGAAGATTATAGTATTTCATATTGCGCTGAAGTTCCATCACATCCTGGTCTCCCCAGGTAAAAAAGCGATACTCCTCCCCGCACCATTCCAGAAATCTGCGGATTGCCCTTGGAAAAGGGATGCCTTTTTCCAGTTCATGATAATCCACGTGGATCACTTCGTGGATACTGTCGTGGATCCAGTGGTACACTTTGGGCTTGATCAGGCACTGAAAGGTATCAACGATCTCTCTTTTTTCATTTAATTTTACTGCCCCGATCTCTATGATCTCAAACGGGAGCCGACTATCCGGATGTCTTCTTCCATCCGGATTCTGGTTCCATTCCAGGTCAAATACAATATAGTTCATGGGTTTTCTGTCCTCTTATCTGACTGCTCAGCTGCTTCATAAATGCAGCTGTTTCCGGATCGTTGTCCGGCTATTTCATATTTTTACATTCGGACACAGAATAAATCGCTTCAAACAGCTCCTGCTGGAAGCTTTCTGTATCTGCATCTGTCAGAATCATATCTTTCATTTCGTCTTCTTCGTGTAGCCACCAGCGGAAATCGCATAATGTGGCACCCCGTCCGGCACCGTCTGAACAATCCACATCCAGGAATACTTTTTCTGTTTTAAAGAACTCCGGATGGATGAGATACATAAACGGTACAGCAGCATGGATACTTGCCACGCAGCGATATTTGGAAAAATTTTCAAGTACGTAGCCAGCCATATCTCCACAGGCTCTGGCTGCCGGATCACCGGACTGGCACAGCTTCATGATCTGGTTTCTGGTGAGATTACATTTCAGGGTAGCATCCAGTCCACACATGATCAGTGGAATTCCGGAATCGAATACGATCTTTGCCGCCTCCGGATCTGCGTAGATGTTGAATTCCGCTGCCGGTGTGATGTTTCCGCCTTTTGCTGCACCGCCTGTAAATACGATTTTTCTGATCTTATTCTTTATTTCAGGAAAAACCTTTAACAGAAGTGCAAGATTAGTCATTGGTGCAGTTTCGATCATTACTACCTGCTCGCCCTCAGGAATGGCATTCAGAATGTCACGGATAAAAAGCACTGCATTATCAGAAGCAGCCTCTGATTTTGCTTCCGGCAGTACGCAATGGCCAAGCCCTGTCTCTCCGTGGAATTCTTCCGCATAAATTGCCGCTTTCACAAGAGGACGGTCCTGGCCTCCTGCCACCGGAACCTTCAGTCCGTAAAAATCCACCAGCTCCAGTGCATTTTTGGTCACTCTTTCTATCCTGGTACTTCCTGCAGATGTCGTCACTGCAAGCAGCTCCAGTTCATCCTGATGTGCTGCCGCATATGCCAGTGCGATCCCGTCATCGATTCCGGGATCACAGTCCATGATAACCTTGATCTTATCTCCCATATATTCACCTCTGTAAAAACTCTTTCCCCAATTTTATAGTATTGCCGAATTTCCGCTGTTTACCTGTTCCAAGTATAACAGAGTGAGGAAAGAGTGTAAAGTTAATCAGAATTCGTTACTGTTCACTCCGTTCTCAGCAACACGCTTCGCGGAATATTACCAGTAAACAATAATCAAAATTCACCTCTGTACTTCAGGCTGAAACGTAAAGAACCCCTCTGCCAGGCATTGGCAGAGGGGTTGAAAAAAGGGGGTTATATTCATTTATATAAACAAATGCGATGTGCAATTTGGAGCTTTAATATTTGCAATATCCGTTTGGGTTGTTCCGGATATTGTTATTATGCTATATCCCATCACCCGGAGCTTGCAATCCAGTACCGGGGCTTCACAATAAATGCTGATCAATCAATAGAAACAAATTTCTTCTCTTCTGCTTCTTTCTTGGTCTCTTCCTTCGGGAAGGTTACATGAAGGATTCCGTTCTCATATTTCGCATGGATATCTTCATGCTTAATGCTCGAGCCTACATAAAAGCTTCTGTTGCAGGTTCCTGTATAACGTTCTCTGCGAACATATTTACCTTTATCATCCTTCTCGTCTTTCTTCTCTTCTCTGGTTGCCTGAATGTTCAGATAACCATTCTTCAGCTGGATCTTCACATCCTCTTTCTTAAATCCCGGAAGATCGATCTCCAGTTCATAATTGCCATCTACATCACGGATATCTGTCTTCATCATATCCTTCACCTGAGGATAAGCATTGGCAGCTGCCTGACGGCCTGTCGGATATCCCATAAAATCATCAAATAAATCTTCTCCGAAAATACTTGGCATTAACATAACTCATTCCTCCTGATCTATATTCGCTGCGTGCTGCGCAGGCGTTTTTAATTTACTGTTTCTGAAAACATCTGCAAATTCTGTAAGAACTTTCTCCGGAAGATTTCTTTTTTCTCTCTTCCTTTGTTCTGTATGTACTATAACACGCATTATTAGCACTGTCAAGAGGCGAGTGCTAGTTTCACACTTTCTTCACATTTTCCGTAATTTTACGATCCATTTTTCCGATACATATGTCTTAAGCGCCGAAGATAGAAGGACTCCCAGGATCAGAAATGGAACTGCCTGAAAAAACACTCCCATAAATACATAAATATAATAACTGCTTTCATAAAAAAGAGCCCACGTCTGCTGAATACAGAAAAGAACATCTGTATCGGGACCATGGATTCCGTATTCAGTGCAGTGGAGATATGCTTCATGAGATCTGTCGAATAATACATTTAATCGATACCGGGACGGTAATAAGGCAGGCTACCGCACCAGATAGCATGGCTGCAACATCCTGGAATAGGAACTGGGAATTAAGAATGATCTCTAGGCTATATTGCTGTGTCTGAATGTATGAAAATAATAAAATAGTTCCTCCAAGATAAGCAAACAGCAACGTATTTACCGTTGTACCGATAATTTCTTTCCCAACCTGATAGCCAGAAGCTGTAAGCTCTTTCGCTGTCAGACTGTTTTTATGAGTCCAGACTTCATATACAGAAGATGTTACAGATAATGCTGTATCGATAACAGCCCCAAGAGTACTGAAAACAGTTACAAATATTCCTACATGAAGCATGTTAATATGAAGGTCCGTACTGTAATAATACATAAAATCGTCTTCCGAAATCTGCAGCTCATTTAACCCGTAACTTCCTGATCTCCATGTAATAATATAAATCGGAATAAACAAAAGTAACATTACCAGCAGTGTAGCCAGAAAAGCCGCCCGCGTCTTTGGATTATTTCCGTTCTGATAAAACAGAGAAATATAACAGACACCTGCACCTGCCACCAATATCAGGAGCAGTACAGGAAAACCGGCAGACATCAGCATAATTGAAAAAAATAAAATTACAATATTCCCCGCCAGTGTCATAATTGACATGGCTCCACGCTCTCCGCCAATCAAGATCACCAGAAAAATTAAAATCAATGCAAGAAAAATGATCATTCTCTGACACCCCTTTTCCGTGATGGTATTTTCATAATCACTGAAGCAATAAAAACAGATACCGGTATTGCCAGTACAATTCCAATACTTTCTATCAGAAAACGACAGATATCATATGGAATGTGGTATCTCACGATCGTTACAAAGCTTATATCATTATTCATCTTAAGTATGAACATGGGAATCATGCCGCTTGCCAAAACAAACAGCAGTACATTTATCATGGTTCCCATAATATCATATCCGATTTCACGACCGGAATGTATCAGTCTTCTCAGAGAAACCGATGGATTTTTCCGCACGATCTCTCCTACTGCTGCGCTGATCGTCACCGTCACATCCATAATTGCACCAAGTCCTGTCAGCATAATATCTGCCCAGAATATATCTGCTGAATTGCCTGTACTTCCAAGGTATTCCAGATTGGAATAATCCAGATCTCCGTACATATAAATAGAAAATTCAAACAATGCCATGATCAGAAACAGAACACACAGTGTTGAAAGAACTGAGGAAAATGTTTTTCTATGAATTCCATTTAAGCAGATCAATGTAGTCAGTGAAAAAAGAACTGCGATGACATTACAGATATTTAAAATATTTTTCCCTTCTGTAAAAGCCTGAAATCCATACGCAAATATGACTGTATTCAGTATCAGTGATATGATCGTGTAAAATCCCTGCTTTCCTGTAATGCAGATCAGCAGAAAAAATAATCCTCCTGCCAGTAATGCCAGATACCCATCCCTTTTTACAGAACGTATCGTTTTTCCGGGGCTTTCCTTTGAACCGCTTAAAAGAACGGTGTCTCCTTTATGATATTTCTTGGTCTGAACCTGAGAAGATGTATATTCATTAGAGACCGTTATTTTTTCCCCTTTATGCGAACCGTTTAATATCCGTGCCGTAATATTCTGAGTATAATAATATTCTTTTGAGCCCCTGGTTCCTTCTCTGCTCAGAGTCTGTTTTTCTGTTACGGAACATATTTTTGCCAGCGGTGTATGATAAAATCGGGAATTACAGCAGGTAAACAGAACAAAAATAATATATATGCCGGCTAAAAGATATTTTTTGTGAAATATGCAGGATTTCATTAACTTCATTCCCCCTGTAGAAATATTGCAATTGTAAACGCACTGACCGGTTGCTTTTTATCGAAGTAACATTCTACGCTTTTTGAAAGTATTGGTCAATATAAGGTATACAAAAAACAGCAGCAGAACCGTTTTCACAGTTCTGCTGCCCCCATAATTATTTTAACAAATACCTAACTCCAAAAAAACCATTATTTACAAAGCGCAGAAAATGCATCTGCAACAAACTGAACCTTGGTTCCGATAATAACCTGTACAGAAGTTTTTCCAGGTTTGATCACGCCTGCAACACCTGCAGATTTGATCACCTTATCATTTACAGCTGTAATATCCTTAACCTCAAGTCTCAGTCTTGTGATGCAGTTATCGATGCTTGTGATGTTCTCTTTTCCGCCACAGCCTTCCAGGATCTTCGCGGCAATAGCAGTATAGTCATCATTTGCAAGCTCGATATTCTTCTCTGCCTCAAGATCGTCATCGTCTTCTCTTCCCGGAGTCTTCAGATCAAATTTCTTGATGGCAAAAAGGAATACAACATAGAATACGATAAATGCTGCAATTCCAAGAGGAAGGATGAGCCATGTCTTCTGTGCTGCCGGAAGTGAGGATGAGAAAAGTAAATCCATCGCACCGGCGGAGAAGCTGAAGCCTGCACGGAAGCCAAGAGCAACTGTGATCATGGTAAAGATACCGTAAAGTAATGCATAGATCACATAGAGGCCAGGAGCAAGGAACATAAATCCAAACTCGAACGGCTCAGTTACACCACAGATAAATGCACAGATCGCTGCAGATGCAACAAGACCGATGGCAACTTTTTTCTTTGCAGGTTTCGCACATTTAACCATTGCAAGTGCTGCACCAGGAATACCAAACATCATACATGGGAAGAATCCGGACATGTACATTCCAAGGCTCCAGGATACATCTGCAGAGGTTTCACCTGCCCAGAAGTGCTGAAGATCACCAAGTCCGATGGTGTCAAACCAGAATACATTGTTCAGTGCGTGATGTAATCCGGTAGGGATCAGCAGACGGTTCAGGAATGCATAGATACCTGCACCAACAACATCCATACCTGCAACTGCTTTTCCTAATGCTACAAGTGCACTGAAAAGTAATGGCCATACAAACAGTAATACAACAGATACAATAATGGAAACCACTCCTGCGATAATCGCTACGCAGCGCTTGCCGCTGAAGAATGACAGCCAGTCAGGAAGCTTGGTGCTCTTGAATTTGTTATAGCATGTAGATCCGATAATACCGGCAAGGATTCCGATAAAAGGATTCGCAATTTTGTCAAATGCAAGAGTTTTTGTTGCACTGTCAGCGATTGATGGCATGATGGTTGTAACAAATCCTGTAGAAAGAAGTGTTGTGAGCATCAGCCAGGATGCAAGTGCAGCGATTCCGCCGGTTCCGTCATTCTTTTCTGACATACCGACACCAACACCGATAGCAAAAAGGATTGCCATGTTGTCGATCAGAGCTCCGCCTGCCTTAACCAGAAACAGACCGATCAGATTGGCTGCGCCATGAATGTCTCCACCCTGCATGGTTGCCGGACATAACCAGTATCCGATACCCATGAGGATACCACAGATTGGCAGTACTGCCACCGGAAGCATTAACGCTTTTCCCAGTTTTTGAAGAAATTTCATATATTTCCCCTCCCTTAAAATAAATATATTTGACCGGATCACTCCGGTTATAACACCCCGAAAATTGCTACTATCTCCGGGCTGCTATAAGCCTGTCAGCTGCATGAAGATGATCATGAAAGCTTGAGGACGGCTTCATCCGCCGAAACATCCCCCTCCTTCTGGAGGCTTATCTTTCCGTAATCATCTGTGTTGCAGATCAGAACCGGGATAATCGTGTTTAAACCGGCTTTCTCAATTTTGTCCAGATCAGCCTCTATCAGAAGGTCACCCTTTTTAACCTTGTCACCTGCTGCAACGTGGGCTTTAAAGGGTTCTCCCTTAAGTGTGACTGTATCCAGTCCGATATGTATCAGTATTTCCGCGCCCTGAGTGCTTGTCAGCGTAACTGCATGAAGCGTATCAAATACCATTGCCACCTCACCGTCTGCCGGAGCATATATCCTGCCGTCTGCCGGGATCACGGCGAAACCGTCACCCAGTACCTTATCCGCAAAGACAGGGTCCGGAACCTCCGCAAGGGGAACCACTCTACCCTTACAGGGTGCATAGATTAAATTCCCTTTATCTTTTCCTTTAAAAAATTTCAGCATATTCTCTTCCTCCCGTTGTTTTCCCACTTCCTCAGGTATTGATATCCGTAATGTTGATTTGTAAATATATCTATATATTTTTTATCAACGCCGGGTTTATATTATATATTTCGCATAATTTTCATATTTTTGGTTTTGTCCACATTTTTATCGGTATTTTTCAAAAAAATAAGCTGTAGCACATTAATGCGACAGCTTATGCAAGAATATTCAGTTTACTTCAGCAGTTCTTTTTCAATCCTTTCTCTTGCCTCCGGAGCCTGTTTATTCATCTTCTCCGGGAAGCCGAACATGGATACACAGGCGATATTGTCACCGCCCACCTTCGGTGCAAGCTACAGATATCCCGTCATTTTTTTCCTGTATTTCATAAATTGTACAATATATGTAAAGCTTTGTCGGTCGCTTACTACAAAATTTTGATCCGTTTTGAAATAAGTTTCTTTACATTTATCCCAAAAAACTCCCTCACATATCAGTTTTTTCTGATACATGAGGAAGTTTCTGATTTATGACTGTGATTTATGACTGATCTATGATCTATTTTGCTTTATAACGGTAAACGGTTTTTACTGCTGTGCTGTCTTTACCGGTTGTCCAATCACTTTCGGAGGTTGTGGTCTGAGTCTGGAGTTTTTTGTTCTGGTACTGGTTCATGCGGTACCAGGCCTGGCCTCTGGCTCCGTGGCTTCCGTAGGCGCCGTTACAGGTAGTTCCGCTGGAGCACCATACCCGGCTGCCGTTCCCGTTCCAGTTCAGCAGATAATAGGTAATGCTCGGGTCATCTCCATCTGCGCCGGAAGCAGCTACGGTTACCTGACTGGCTGCCACACTGTCAAAATGTACATAAGAGCCCGTCTGTGCAAAGTTTACATTCTGTCCGGTATTCGGTCCACAGAAATGATAGTAATAATAGCCCACCAGCTGTCTGGAAGCAGATGTCTCCAGTGGTCTTTCAGACTCATAAACACCACCATCGTTGACATAGCTGGAGGTTGTTTTCTGATAGGTGTGTTTATACTGGATCGTATATTTATCGGAAGTGATATTCTTTGGAAGCGTATCCACATAAACCCAATTTTTAGGTTTCGCCTTGATCTTAAAGGTCTTTGTTACGGTTCCGCTGTAATTCCCCTTAAACTTCACCGTTACCTTATAAGTACCAACATTTTTTCTTCCACGGGAATATGACACCTTGTAATTGCCGGAACTGATGGTTTTTTTATTCACACCGGTTACTTTTACCTTCGGTGTTTTTACTTTTCCGTCGTATGTATAGCTTGTTGCAGAAAGCTTTATTGTCTTCGGATAATAGATTGTTTTCTTTCCGGTCACCGCACCGCAGGAGCAAAGATACTGGACATATCCGTTCCTGGATGTAGTTGCTTTCTTCACCTGTTTTTTGTAGCTGTGTTTATGAGCTTTTCCGGTAATCTTAAAGGTTTTTGTAACGGTTCCCGAGTAATTGCCTTTAAACCGAACTGTTACCCGGTAAGTTCCAACATATTTTCTTCCGGCAGAATAGGTAACTGTATAGTTGTCTGCACTGATCACCCTGTTGTTGCTGTCTGTAACCTTTACCGTTGGCTTTTTTACTTTTCCATTATAAGTATAGCTTGTTCTGGAAAGCTGTATTTTTTTCGGATAATAGATGATCTGTTTATTCTGTATACTTCCGCAGCTGCACTGCTCCTGTGTATATCCGTTGGCAGTGGTGGTTGCCTTTACTGTTACTCTCTGATAGCTATGTGTATGTGTGACCGGAGCTGCCTGGACAGTGAAATTCACAGAATCCGAAAATGTATATGCATACTGTGCATGATTCACAGATGCCACCGCTACCCTGTAATTCCCCGCCGGCAGTGTGCAGGACCAGCTTGTTCCATTCACTCCATACTGAAATTGCGTCGGATTGGATTCTCCTGCTTTATACACATATACATCATAATATCTGGCATAGCTTGTTGCATTCCAGGAAAACGTTGTGGTCTGATTCGCTTTTCCCGGATTCACGCTCACATATGGCTTGCCCGGTACACGAACGCCCGGATAGATAAAGCCAAGCAGCACCTTGTTGGAATCATAAGGGCGCCTTCCTCCGACTGCATTGGTCAGTGTATATCCATATGCAACTCCATGAGAGGATGTCTGATCTTTGTCCGTTCTTCCTCCCTCATCTACCGTAAATCTGTTGTTTCCAAGATTAGCTGTTACATAAGCAACATGTCCGTAATAATCTCCGCTCCATACAGCAATAGAACCGGGAACAGGCTCATTTCCTACTGCATAGCCCTGATTGATAGCATTTTGCCACCAGCTTACCGCATTTCCCCATGAAGGCAATGCAATTCCCTGTCTGTCATACACGCACTGCCATGCAAAGCGTGTGCAGGGAATCTCGTATAAGCCATCTCGATCCACATCCTGTGTTGTAGGATAGGGATTACCTGCTGCTGTTACCGTTGCTACCGGTACCGCACTGAAGGCAGTTACTGCGGACAGCGCAAGGACCATTAATTTTTTCAGAAGCTTCTTTTTCATAGTTTTCTCCTTTCCTGTGGTTTCATCCTTCTTACCGGATAATCCTGATCTGGCACGCCTCCATAGCTTTCAGTGCATTCTCATGACTCTCCGGTGTTACACCTGCGCAGCACGTGGCATCAACACAGATCGGCACTTCCGGAAGGGATGCTTTGATCAGCAGAGCATTGGAGATCACACAGATATCTGTGCAAAGTCCCACAAGAGTAATACTTCCGATTCCTTCATCTTCATCGATCATAGTCAATTCCCCGGCAAGATCAGTGGAGCCGAAGGTTTCTTTATCAATGGGTTCTGTTTTCCTTAAGGCGTCCAGCTCTTCCCGAATCTGCCATCCATCTGTGCCCCTGATACAGTGAGGAACCGGAAGGTTTTTCCCTTCCTGTGTCTCCAGATAATACGTTTCATGGGTATCCCTTGTAAAAAATACCTTTCCTTCAAAATTCCGGATCTTCTCCTCCACCTTCGGAACAATGGCAGCTGCCTCCTTCGTGCCAAGTGCACCGTCGATGAAATCATTTTGCATGTCTACTACAATGAGAATGTTCTGCATGTTTGTCACCCCTTGTTTCATAATTTATTTCTGTACGACAAGTTTATGATACTCTTATTGTGCATACTCTCACGGAAGATGTCAAGGTAAAGAAAAGTCTCTCAGACTTCAACGATCCATACATCCCACGCAGGAATGATCAGCTGTGACTCCGCTTTGATCGTCTCACCGGTAAGTACGTCTTCTCCATCACTGTATTTATACGCAACAGACTGCTCCTTTGCAGAATAATTCAGAAAATACCAGACAGTTTTTCCAAGATCATTCGTTCCTTCACGAACGATCACCGGATATTCATAACCGGATAACTTTACCTCTGCATCGCCAAGAGCAGCTTTTATCACATTCTGAAGTGTGGCATTATCTGTCATGCATCCCAGATAGTATGCCATACCTTTTCCATACTGGTTTCTGGTTATTGCAGCATATCCTTTCCAGTTATAATGTTCATATTCTGCAAGCACCTCTGCGCCTTCCGGTTTGAGAAGTTCCATAAAAAACCGCCCTTTTCTTCCATGCCAAAACATGAGAAAAGGGCGGTTCCTGTTTCATTTTTTTACAAAAACTGTTTTATTTACCTTCAGCAATGTCCTTAGTGATCTTCAGGAATTTATCGATATCATCTGTTCCATGGCAATGGAGCGGAGAAACACGAAGTGCACCATCAAGGCCAAGAGTCTCAACAATACGTTTGGAATACGGGCTGCTCTTTACACGCTCGAACAGAGTAACTCCATGCTCAAGATATCTTCTTGCACACTCTGCAAATTCAATACCCTCGATACCCATGGCAACGATCAGATCCTTATAAGTAAGATCCTCCATATCCACATAAACCTGAACCCCCGGAATATGACGAAGCCCCGGAACCTTATCGGTACCTTCCAGCATACGGTACAGAAGCGCTCTCTCCTGAAGATGAATGTGATTCATACCCTCAACAAAAAGCTCACGCTTATTATATTTCTGTGCGGAATCGCCTAGGAAATGTTTACCGATACTGCAAACATAATCAATAACAGCCATCATAGCCGCAAAGTTAGCCGGAGCCGGAGTACCAAGAGCCCATACATTATCATCCTTGCAGGTCAGCTTGATATGCGGCATCACAGCAACACGGTCAGAAACATAAGCATAACCGCAGCCACGTACACCAAAGAACTTATACGGTGCAAAGTTGCAGACATCCACATCCCAGTCCTCAACATCGATCACTGCATGAGGAGCATGCTGAACTGCATCACTTACAATGTAGATATCCGGGTTGATCTCTTTTGCACGACGTGCGATCTCCTTGATATCCATGATATTACCGGAAATATTGGAAGCAGCCATAATACTGAGAAGAACCGTATCCTTATCTACATACTTCATGATCTCATCCGGATCAAGGCCACCAGTCACCTTATTAGCCGGAACCTCACGAAACTCTCTGCCGGTCTTTTTACAGTAATACTCAACCGCATCATGAGCAGACGGATGCTCCAGAGCAGAAGTAACTGCGTTCTTACCCCAGTCAACACCTTCCATGATCGTACCAACCGCATGGAACATGGTCTGAGAAGCAGTCAGCTCAGTGATAAGCGCACCACTCTTCGCACCAAAAATAACCTCAAGGATCTCCTGCGTACCATTCTTAACATAATCAGCCAGATCAAAGCCCCTGCCACGGGCACGCTCCGGACAATCCGGAAATTCCTCAATCGCAGCCTTAGCCTCAACAGCCTTCTTAAGTCTCAGAGAACCACCGGAGTTCTCAAAGAAAAGTCTCGCGCCATACTGTGGATCCTTATCTGCATAATAAAACTGAGACTTCAGCTTCTTCTGATATGTATCTGAAAACAAAACGCCATGATTAAATTCCATAATAATATCCTCTCCTTCATCACATAAGCCCCGGCAACCCGGACAGCCAGCTATTCATGAACACTCTCATTTCATACGACTGTGTTCAGTATATATCTCTCATCAGAAGATAGCATAACACATTTACAAATAGTTATAAAATGAATAATGTAACTGTATTATATTAACATTGTTTATATTTTAACACAGCATAGCAACTCTGTAATACCGTCAAAAAGCAATATGCACTTTTTACATAACCACGAACATTACAAGTCTGCTTCTTCATATCGTTTCCTTATATCTCATCACATCCCCCACCTGTCATCCCAGGCATCCAGTATTTATAATTTATACTCCGAATACAACTCCCGTCTCCTTTATCAGGCAGCCTGAAATTTTCGCTTTTCAAAGCTGAAGAAATTGTGAGGGGGAAAGCACTCAAAGTTGCGAAGCCCGCTTTCAATGCCATTTAGTTAGAACATAGTATTCCAAAAGAT
>NZ_JANGAA010000017.1:0-75166 GCF_024461705.1 Blautia sp. DFI.9.10 | reverse complement strand
TTTTGGTTCAAGGTTACGAACGAGCACCGCGAGTTTCGCAATTACCTATTTTATAACTATCTTTTCACAGGTTAATTATACATTAAATTCTATAATGCAGTTGTAACTGATTTGTAACAGCAAAAAAGGAAACCAAAACCATTCTGTGAGAATAGTTTTGGTTTCCATACGTAGCCGGATTCCTTTCATTTACCTTTATCAGATCGTATCATTCAAATCACATCCACTGATGATGCGATTCCATAAGTTCTCCCGCTTGTCCATTCCTTTGGTAAAATAGGGAAGTCTTTTCTCTTCCAGTTCTTCCAGACGAAGCACATTTCCATTCAGATAATTGTCAATCCGGTATCCTGTACTTTTAAGTCTTGTAATCACGCCACCGATTTTTATATCCAGAATCTCATAACCAAATGGCTTTGCATCGTTCATCCAGATTTTTTCTCTTGATGATTTCATATCTGTCAGATTGCAGATGATTCCAGGAATAACATTCTGACTGATATCTTTCAACGCTGCTCTGTCCGATCTGTCATATGCTGATTTTATACACATGCCCAAATCGGCTTTATCAGCTAATACCGCCGCCAGTTTTTCATAAAATGAAAATAAAAGCTGATATTTTCCTGTTTTTTTTGCACATTCCTTCATACATTTCTGTATGTTTTGGTAGTAAGATTTTGTATTGACACCTGATTCTTTCACATGATAATCAAAAATGCCTAACATTGGATCCTGGTATAACAGATATTTTGAAGGATTTTGAGCCTCTTTATTCTCTTTCGTATTTAAGAATAAGGAATCAAAATTGTCAAGTGCCATAAAATCATCAAATTCTCCGCCTGTGCAGTCCCTGAACTCCTGCTTAAGGATTGTTTCGTCATAGTCTCTGTGAAAATCAAGGTGTGCAAAAAGTACAAGTCCCGGAAGCAAAGCATCCACCGGGGTTTCTGCACCATTATCCATCCATGCTGTACAGAGCACCTCTTTTATATTGTATTTTTTACAAGTAGAAAGAGCTGCTTTGGTACACGCATAGGTCTTAGAATAATTGGGGGAAATTCCGTTCCAAATCCAAGATCCTCCTGCAAAAATAACGTTATCCGAAAGCTGCGCATGGATATCCAGCATTTTTTCATAGGTTCTGGTATCATCATGATAATAGTCCCAATATACTAATCCTAAATCTTTTTTCGGTTTTTCCCATTTGGAGCAGTCCGTGTTTTCGGGCAGATCATAGTATCCGCCTGTAGAATTTGCTGTAATGTACATGTCACTCCATATCATAGGCTTTAATTCTAATTTTCTGCAAATATCTACGACCCTGTTACAATGTTCCCTGATTATCAGTGACCCTTTTTTATATCCATTTTCTTTTAGATAATTTCCAAGTCCCAGCATGACAGCCTCATCCATTCCAAGATGTACCCTGTTGGTAGAAAAATTCTCCTTTACTGAGCTGAGCAGCTTTTCAATAAACTGATAAGTTTCCTCTTTTTCAGGCTGGAGAATGTCCGCAGAATCACGAATCTTATCCATTCCCGGCCACTTCAGCGCATTGTGCAGATGAGCCAGGGTCTGAATACACGGAACAAGCTCTACCCCAAACATGGAAGCGTAAGCATCCAGTTCTTTTATTTCGTCCTTGGTGTATTTTCCACGATAAGCTCCAAAATAAGGCTGCCCCTCTACTTCATAGGTATCTTCTGTATAAAGCATGAGTACATTCATTCCAAGTTTTGCCAGTGTCTTGATCAGGAATTTCACCTTTTCAACTGTAAATACAGCATTTCTGGAACAATCCAGCATAAGACCGTTTCTTTCAAAACAGACATGCTCTTGATATTGAAATTCATCCTCTTTCATATGATGTATGGCATAATTAAGTGCGCGGTAATAATGAGATATTTCCCGACAGATGATACGAATCTGGTTTTCTCTTTTATTTATCAATATTTCTGGTCTGTCCTGAAATTTAACAAACAATTCTATATTTTGGTTGAAACCGTCATTTTCGGCCAGCAGTATTTCAGTACCTTTTTTAATAGTATTATATTCTTTCTTATCAGATGAAAAAACAATGTTCATAAGCATTCCTCTTTCTTTAGGAATTCTACTCTTCTTAACAAATCAATCTTTTTTAGCAGAGTATCCCCCTGTCAATGTTCTATTTTATTCGTTTGTAAATAATCGGCTCACCATAATTTTCATACGGTTCAGAAAAAAGCTGTTCTTTCAGTTTGCATTTTCTGTTCCTGGAAGTAAAGGCTGCCTCCACAGAATTCAGAAGCAGCAGCCTTTTCTGCTCCTGGGTAAGATTTAACAGAGATTCCATATATCGGAATTCCCGGGAAAGGGTTGTTCTTTCAATCGCCGGATCATCGGTATTTAAGGTTACCTTAAGTCCCATTTCGAGAAATGCTTTCAGCGGATAAGCAGACATTTCTTCCACAGCTTTTGTCTGGCGGTTGCTTGTAGGGCACATTTCCAGAAAAATCCCCTTATCCTTTACAAGCTGTATCACTTCCTTATTTCCCGCGATCTTCACACCATGACCGATCCTGACTGCCCCCATATGGACAGCTGTTTTTACATCCTCTGCATTTCCGGCCTCGCCTGCATGGATGGTAAATGGAACCTGATATTTTCTTGCTTTTGCAAAAAGCGTCTCGTAATTTTCTGTTGGAAAGAGTGCCTCGGCTCCTGCAAGATCGATAGCAACCACGCCGCCATCTTCAACAAGATATTTTTTTGCCAGCTCCAGAGTTTCCAGATTTTCTTTCTGGTTAAGATCACCGCGCATACAGCATAAGATCAGATTACCGGGGATGGGAGCTCTTTTCAGACCACGTAATGCAGCATGGATCGCTGTTTCCTGAGTCATTTCCTTCTGTATATGAAGCTGTGGGGCAAAACGAAGTTCTGCGTAGATCACACCGTCTTCTTTCATTTCAGAAAGGATAAGATAAACAGCCTCTTCCAATGCCTCTTCTGTCTGAAGAAGGGAAAGAGGCAGGTCAAAGCATTTCAGAAAATCATTGAGATTTTCGCAGGTATCCGGCACAGAAAGGAGAGAAAGAAGCTCTTCATCTGTGGCAGCCGGAAGCGTGATCTGCTGCAATGCGGCAAGTTTTCTGGCTATCTCTGTGGTAATGCAGCCGTCCAGATGTGCGTGGAGATCGATGTAGTGATCAATTCTATTTTCTGTTTTCATAGGCGCTAAGTACCTCCCTGGTTGGATTTATTCTTATCCCTGAAATGGTTTTGCGTTTCTTATGGTATCTGTCGGAAGGAAATATTAAGGTGAATTCCGGGTTATATTTCCTGTGTGGCTTTTTTTAACCAGGATTGCTCTTCTTCATTCAGATACGGAGAAATCTTTTCGTATACAAGGGCATGATACTGATTGAGCAATTTGCGCTCTCCTGCTTCCATCTGTTCCGGATCTATACCTTCCAGATCAAATGGGACCAGAGTCAGTGGCTCAAATTTCATAAACTGGCCGTAGGATGTTTTTTCGGCTTTTTTGCAAACTACAAGATTTTCGTGACGGATGCCGAATTCATTTTCCGCATAATATCCCGGTTCATCGGAGGTGATCATCCCTTCTTCTAGAACAGGAGCCGGAAGCTCGGCAGGGCTTTTCCAGCGGAAGCTCTGCGGTCCTTCGTGTACATTGAGAAGATAACCTACGCCATGGCCGGTTCCGTGGTTGTAATCCTCTCCCATAGCCCAGAGAGGTCCTCTAGCCAGGGCATCTAGATTCAGGCCGGTACAGCCGTAACGGAATTTTGCTGCTGCCAGGTTCAGGTGTCCACGGAGTACTGCTGTGAAATATTTTTTTTCTTTTTCAGTAACCGGGCCAAGTACAACGGTGCGGGTGATATCAGTAGTGCCCTCCAGATAATGTCCGCCTGTATCCATCAGAACCAGCCCTTTTGGCTCCAGTGGAATATTGGTTTCTTCTGTTGCACTGTAATGGACAATGGCTCCATGTGCACCGTAGGCAATGATGGGATCAAAGCTGTTTCCCTGAAAATTCTCCTGTACGGAACGGAATTCATAGAGCTTATCAGCAGCGGAAAGCTCGGTGATCTTTTGTTTTCCCACATTTTTCTTCAGCCAGTGGATAAACTTCACCATTGCAACGCCATCTTTAATATGGGCTGTCTTTTCATTCCGGACTTCGGTTTCATTTTTGATGGCTTTTGGGAGAAGGGTCAGATTTTCACCGTCCAGGATCGTTACCGTCTTTGGAATACTGCTGACCAGCCGGCTGTTTACATTGCTTCTGGAAAGAAATACCTTTTTCTCTTCGGGAATCGTCTGTACATAGGTGTAAATATCATCATATGGATAAATGGCAATACCGTCTTTGGAAAGTGCTTCCTTAACAGAATCCGAAAAGGCTTTTTCATTGACAAAAAGACGGAGCTCACTGTCATCCAGCACAAGATAGGAAAGAACTACCGGGCAGCAGTGGATATCATTTCCGCGGATATTTAAAAGCCATGCAATGTCATCAAGGGAAGTGAGGATAAAGAGGTCTGCGCCCTTCTCTTTCAGTTTGCTGCGGATCTCACGGATCTTGTCTGCTCTGGATCTTCCGGCCCATTTTTCAGATAATTCCATTACCGGTTCACAGGAAAGTGCCGGACGGTCATTCCAGATATTTCCGATGAGATCCTCATTTACAGAAAAATGTACCTGTTTTTTCTGAAGGATTTTTTCTAGCGTCTCTGCTTCTTCTGCGCTTACGGTACGGCCATCGAAGCCGAGACACATTCCCTCTTTCAGATTTTCTTCCAGGAATTTGTGGATCGTTGGTACGTCCGGTTCTCCCATCTTAAACAGAGTAACCGGAGTTCCCTCTAACTGCTGTGCAGCCTGGATAAAATATCTTCCGTCTGTCCAGAGTCCGGCCATGTCCTGCATGATCACGGCAGTTCCGGCAGAACCGGTAAATCCGGTGATGTATTTTCTGCATTTAAAATAATCCCCAACATACTCAGAACCATGAAAATCATCGGTCGGAACCAGATAAGCATCGATTCCCTTTTCCTTCATTTGTTTTCGAAGAGCTGTGATCCGTTCTGTAACTGTCATAATCTTATGCCTCCTCTGTATAACTGTTTTTTATCGCAAAGCCATGATCCATAGGGCCGCTTCCCATTCCCAGATCCAGCATGGCAGCAAGGGCTCCGGAAATATAGTCCTTGGCACGGTTTACAGATTCCACCATGGAAAATCCCTTTGCAAGGTTGGAAGTGATGGCCGAGGAAAGAGTACATCCTGTTCCGTGGGTGTTGGGATTGTCGATCCTTTTTCCCTCAAACCACTGATATGTTCCATTCACATAGAGAAGATCATTGGCATCATTGAGCTTATGTCCGCCCTTGCAGAGAACTGCACAGTGATACTGCTCGGAAACCTGTTTTGCAGCTTCGATCATATCATCGGCGCTTTTGATCTTCCGTCCGGTAAGCACCTCGGTTTCCGGGATATTGGGGGTGAGAAGATCTGCAAGAGGAAACAGTTCTTCCTTCAGAACATCCACCGCCTCCTCACTGATCAGTCTTGCACCGCTTGTGGCAACCATAACCGGGTCCACCACGATATTTTTTGCCCGATACTGTCGGAGCTTTCCTGCGATCATATGGATCAGATCACTTTCGGAAACCATTCCGATCTTTACTGCATCCGGAAAGATATCCGTAAAAATACAGTCCAGCTCCTGACCCAGGAACTCTGCGGTTGCATTCTGGATGGCTGTGACACCGGTGGTGTTCTGGGCAGTCAGCGCGGTGATGGCACTCATGGCGTATACTCCGTTTGCCATCATGGTTTTAATATCGGCCTGGATCCCGGCTCCTCCGCTGGAATCGCTGCCTGCGATGGTTAATGCTGTTTTCATCTTTGGTTTCCTCCGTTTTCTGTGAATATATGGTTCTGTAACTCTGTCAGATCCCGACAGTAGATATAGGCATCCTTTTTCAGCTGTTCCTGATCCGGTTCTCCCAATGCGTCATAAATACCGGCAGTCAGAAATCCTGCTTTTCCGGCAGTCTGCAACGCGTAGAGTGAATCCTCCACAACCAGCGTCCGGGATGGCTCCGTTCCCAGTGCTTCTGCAGCTGTAAGATAGACCTTCGGAGAATGTTTGCTTTCTCCGATCTCACTGGTGGTATAGATTTTATCAAAAAAGGAAAGAAGTCCGTTTCTTTCCAGCGCCCGGCAGATATGTTCCCTGGGGCTTGAGGTTGCCACCGCAGCCGGGATTTTCTGTTCTGCAAGGCATTGAAGAAGTTCTCTGGCACCTGATTTTGCCGGGACCTCTTCAAAATAGTATTTACGGATCCGGGATTTCAGATCCATCACGATCTTTTCTTCGGAATACGCAAGAGTAAACCTGTTTTTCAGCCAGTTCGCTCCCTGCTCCATACTCATGGGAAAAAGGATTTCGTCCATTTCCGCAACCGGCTGATATCCCAGATCTGTAATATATCGTTTTCCAAGCTCCTTCCAAACAGAGAGCGAATCCAGAAGGACGCCGTCTGCATCAAATATCACGGCTTTTATAGGAAAAATCATGTTTATGCTCCTGAAAATTTTTTTGTGATACTCTGTCATTGGAACATTACGAAATAATTTCCCATGACATAAAAAACTGATATAAAAAACGCGGATATATCACAAAAGATATATCCGCATTTATTATAAGCCGCAGATATCCAAAATGCAACCGGGAGTTAAGGAGGCTCATCTGAAACAGCAGCTCTATTTTCAAAACATTTTTTATTCTTTACCGTTAAAACAATATGTGCATACATTACAAGGATCGATTCCAATGGATTCCAGAAGATCATCCAGTCTGTGATAGCGAAGGGTGGTAAAATTCTGCATCTCGCAGATATCCTGTACCATCTGCTCGTATTTCTCTGTATGTGGATCTGCATATTCATCCAGAACTTCCTGCGGACAGTTGGGGCCTTCTCTCTTCTCGATCACCTGACGAGTGATCAGCTCCATCTCAGATTTGGAACGTGAGAAGTTTAAATATTTGCAGCCGTACATGATTGGCGGGCAGGCAGGACGGACATGAACCTCTTTGGCTCCGCTGCGGTACAGAAATTCGGTTGTCTCGCGAAGCTGGGTGCCACGTACGATGGAATCGTCTATGAGAAGAAGTTTTTTATCCTTGATCAGCGCACGTACCGGGATCAGTTTCATTTTGGCAATAAGGTTACGCTGGTTCTGATTGGTCGGCATAAAAGATCTGGGCCAGGTTGGTGTATATTTAATGAATGGTCTTGCGTAAGGAATGCCGGATTCATTGGCGTATCCGATGGCATGGGCAATGCCGGAATCCGGAACACCGGCTACAATATCCGGGTGCACGGAATCGCCGTCTCTCTTTGCAAGCATGCTTCCACAGCGGTAGCGCATCTCCTCTACATTTACACCTTCATAAGAGGCTGTCGGATATCCGTAGTAAACCCAGAGGAAGGAACAGATCTTCATTTTCTTTCCGGGCTCAACCAGAGTTTTGACTTCGTCTGCTGTTACGAATACGATCTCTCCGGGGCCAAGTTCTTTATAATCTTCGTATCCAAGGTTGATATAGGCATGACTTTCAAAGGAAATACAGTATGACCCTTCTTTGTGGCCAATTTCCACAGGAGTTCTGCCCATCTTGTCACGGGCTGCATAAATTCCGTCTTTTGTCATAAGAAGCAGAGTCATGGAGCCGTCGATCAGTCCCTGTACGTACTGGATACCTTCCACAAAGTTGTCCTTTTCACAGATCAGTGCAGCGATCAGTTCGGTCACATTGACGGTTCCGTTGGTCATCTCCTGAAAATGTACCTTGGTCGTATCATACAGCTGCTGCAGAAGTTCATCGTAATTATTGATCTTTCCCACAAAAGTGAGGGCAAAGCTGCCGATCCTGGAACTGAACAGAAGGGGCTGAGGCTCATAATCAGAAATACATCCGATTCCCATATTTCCCTTCATGGAACCCACATCTCCGTCAAATTTTGTACGGAAAGGCGTGTTCTCAATGTTGTGGATGGCACGGTCAAATCCATGTTCTCCGTAAACAGCCATACCTCCGCGGCGTGTTCCCAGATGAGAATGGTAATCCACTCCGTAAAAAAGCTCCAGTACACAGTCATCCTTCGATGCTACTCCAAAAAATCCGCTCATAATGCGCTCCTCTCTACTACTATGATGTTAACGATTTCTGTTATCGTTCCTATATCCATAATCGCTACCAGTATAGCATAAGAGAATAGAAAATAAAAACCAATTTGGCGGATAATCCTGCTTTTTCAGAATAAACTATAAAGATATTAGCCGGATTTATAGAAGTGGAAAATTTTTTCTGTATGAGACAAAAGAAACAGCTCCGCTTTTACAGAACTGTTTCTTTTGGCCATTTGGCAAATATGTGGTTTAAAAATCCGGTTTATTCCTGGGTGATTCCCTTAAACTCGTAACCGGCTTCCTTGATCACTTCTTCAACCTTTGCCTCGTCAACCTTCTCAGGTACAGAGAATACAGTTGTTCCGTTCTCGTGGGAAGAAACTACGTCTCCTGCTCCGAAAGCTGCCTGGATGGCTTTGTTTACGTGTGCCTCACAGTGTCCGCACATCATTCCTTCTACATTGACCGTTACCTTTACCATTGTTTTGTTCTCCTTTTCTTCTTTTATATTTTCATCATGACTGATGTGTAATGTTACCGGATTTTTGATTTTTTTGTCTTTTGCTGCATTGTGGATCTGAAACAGATTCAGACGCAGTGCATTTGTTACAACACAGAAGCTGGAAAGACTCATGGCCGCAGCTCCGAACATCGGATTCAAGGTCCATCCGAAAAGCGGGATCCAGACACCTGCTGCAAGGGGAATGCCGATTATATTGTAGAAAAATGCCCAGAAAAGATTCTCATGGATATTCCGAAGTGTGGCGCGGCTTAAACGTACTGCCGCTGGAACATCGCTTAACTGGCTCTTCATCAGAACGATATCTGCCGCATCAATGGCAATATCTGTTCCTGCACCGATGGCAATTCCGATATCGGCTCTTGTAAGTGCCGGCGCGTCGTTGATACCGTCACCGACCATGGCAACCTTTCCCTGCTCCTTCAGAGTGCGGATCACACTTTCTTTTCCATCTGGAAGAACTCCTGCGATCACATCGTCAACTCCTGCCTGAGCTCCGATGGCTTTTGCGGTACGCTCATTGTCACCGGTAAGCATAACTACACGGATTCCCATGTTCTGAAGCTCTTTTACTGCACGGGGACTGTCTTCCTTGATCACATCCGCAACTGCGATGATTCCCAGAAGTTTACCGTTTCGTGTGAAAAGAAGGGGCGTTTTTCCCTGCTCTGCAAGCTGCTCGGCTCTCCTGTTAAGGTCTGCGGAAACCTTTGTCTGGCTGCTGATAAATTTCATGCTTCCGCCTGTCAGTTTGTCACTTCCAAGTATAGCGGAAAGTCCGTTTCCCGGAAGTGCCTGGAATCCGGTTACTTCACCTGTGGCAAGGTTCTCTTCCTCGGCTTTTTTGAGAACTGCCTTTGCCAGTGGATGTTCACTTTTTTTCTCCAGTGCACAGGCTAGAGAGAGAAGCTCTGTTTCTGTAACTCCCTCAGCCGGGAGAATATCTGTTACCTCCGGCTGACCGCTTGTAATGGTTCCGGTTTTATCCAGTGCGACGATCTGGACTTTTCCTGCTTCCTCAAGAGAAACGGCTGTTTTGAAAAGGATTCCGTTTTTGGCACCCATACCGTTGCCGACCATAATGGCAACCGGTGTTGCAAGGCCAAGTGCGCAGGGGCAGCTGATGACCAGAACGGAAATCCCCCTTGCCAGAGCATAACCGAAGGTCTGTCCTGCAAGAAGCCAGATGATCGTTGTGATCACTGCGATTGTGATCACTGCCGGTACAAACACACCGGAAACACGGTCTGCAATCTTTGCGATCGGTGCCTTGGTGGCTGCCGCATCACTGACCATTTTGATGATCTGGGAAAGAGTGGTATCCTCTCCCACTCTGGTCGCTTCGCATTTGATAAATCCGGACTGATTCACAGTTGCCGCAGAAACCATATCTCCGGTTTCTTTATCAACCGGGATACTCTCGCCGGTCAGTGCGGATTCATTGACTGCGGTGGTTCCTTCCAGGATCACTCCATCCACCGGAATATTCTCTCCCGGGCGGACGACAAAGGTTTCTCCTTTCTGAACCTGCTCAATAGGAACGGTAAGTTCCTGTCCCTTTCGTACCACAACCGCAGTTTTGGGTGCCAGCTTCATAAGGCTTTTAAGCGCATCCGTTGTCTTTCCTTTAGAACGGGCCTCCAGCATTTTTCCTACGGTGATCAGTGTCAGGATCATGGCTGCAGATTCAAAATAAAAATCCATCATGTAATTCATAACTGCAGCAGAATCTCCATCTACCTGTGCTCTTGTCATGGCAAACAGTGCATAGACGCTCCACAGGAAGGATGCCATGGAGCCAAGAGCTACCAGAGTATCCATATTTGGGGAACGGCGCCACAGACTCTTAAATCCATTGATGAAAAATTTCTGGTTGATCACCATGATGATACCAGCCAGGAGCAGCTGTACCAGTCCCATGGCTACGTGATTGCCGTCAAACCATTTCGGCAGTGGCCATCCCCACATCATGTGCCCCATGGAGAAATACATCAGCACCAGCAAAAATCCTACGGATGTGATAAGACGTCTCTTTAGGATCGGAGTTTCATGATCTTCCAGTGCTTCTTCTGCCGCAGACATGGAAATCTTCGCTCCGGCAGCTCCGCCCTTTAAGGATGCACCATATCCGGCGGCTTCCACTGCGGCAATGATCTCGCCGGATGAAGCGGTTCCTTCAACTCCCATGGAGTTGGTCAGAAGACTGACGGAACAGCTATTCACCCCCGGAACTTTTGATACGGCTTTTTCCACACGGGCAGAGCAGGCGGCGCAGCTCATACCAGTTACATTATATTGTTCCATTTTCTTTCAGTACCTCCTAAAATCCAGTTTGTCCCTTTATTTCATCAGCTTCTGGAGGGTTGCTACCAGCTCATCAATGGTCTCATCCTTACCTTCCCGGATATCCCGGGCAACGCAGGTGCGGATGTGGCTGGCAAGCAGCTCTTTATTAAACGCATTCACTGCAGCATTGACTGCAGCGGACTGAATCAGGATATCATTACAGTAGGCATCATTTTCCATCATTCCTATAATGCCTCTGATCTGGCCTTCAATACGTTTCAGACGGTTGATCAGCTTTTTTTTCTCCTCTTCTGAACGTGCAGTGTGTTTTTCACAACAGCAGGGACAGGCTTTCTTTTCAGACATAGGCTGTCTCTCCTTTCTCATAAATACCCTCATGGGGTATCCTCTATATATGGAATAATATATACCCTCATGGGGTATTTGTCAATAGAAACAGTATTTTTATAAAAAAAAAGCCCGCTCATCCGATAATGGCAATGAGCGGGTAATATAAACTTATAATTAGCCGAATCAGGTAAGTCCCCAACGGGGTTGCGAAAAACAATAAGCAGTGGGTGGGGACTTGTCGATAATTCTACTCTTCCACGATATGTCCGAAATAATAGAATCCCTTGCAGGTATCCAGGCTTACTTTTACATATTTGCCGATGAGATCTTTTTCTCCTGGGAAATGAACCAAGAGATTATGCTGGGTACGACCTGTAAGAGTACCCTTCTCCCGGTTTTCGTCTTCTACCAGGATTTCCTGAATGGTTCCCTGGAAACGGGAGGAATTTTCCCGGCCCTTTTCCTGCACCAGGGTAAGAAGACGGCTAAAACGGTCTTTTACCACATCCTCCGGCACCTGATTTTCCATGCCGGCTGCAGGGGTTCCGCTTCGTTTGGAATAAATAAATGTGAAGGCAGTATCATAATTTGCTTTTCTTACAACATCCAGTGTTTCCTGGAAATCTTCTTCTGTTTCTCCCGGAAATCCGACCATGATATCTGTTGTCAGCGAAATATCCGGGATTGCCTTACGGATCTTATCTACCAGCTCCAGATATTTCTCCTTGTCGTAACGGCGGTTCATTTCCTTTAAGACTCTGCTGCTTCCGGACTGCAGCGGAAGATGCAGGTGATGACAGATTTTTTTACTCTCTGCCATGGTCTGGATCAGTTCATCGGACAGGTCCTTCGGATGGGAAGTCATAAAACGGATACGCTTCAGTCCTTCGATCTTTTCCACTTCTTTCAGAAGTTCTGCAAAGGTCACCGGTGTTTCCAGAGTTTTTCCGTAGGAGTTTACATTCTGGCCAAGAAGCATGATCTCAGTAACGCCATCTGCGACCAGTTCCTCGATCTCGCGGATGATGGCCTGTGGCTCGCGGCTCTTTTCGCGGCCGCGGACATAAGGAACGATGCAGTAGCTGCAGAAGTTATTGCAGCCAAACATTACGCTGACTCCTGTTTTGAAGGAGTATTTGCGGGAAGTTGGCATGCCCTCTACGATTTCATCGGATTCCTTCCAGATATCAATGATCTGGTCGTCGGTCTGCAGCGTCCGGTAAAAAAGCTCCGGGAATTTATGGATATTATGGGTTCCGAATACAAGATTTACATATTTATAATCCTTGCGGATCTTTTCCACTACGTGATGCTCCTGCATCATACATCCGAACAGTACGATCTTCATATCCGGGTGCTCCCGTTTGATGCTCTTTAAATGTCCAAGATGTCCATAGATCTTCTGATTGGCATTTTCCCGGACTGTGCAGGTGTTAAATACAACTGCATCAGCATCCTCGGTATCTACCATTTCATATCCCATTTTTTCCATGATGGCCGCAATAGACTCTGTCTGGATGGAGTTCATCTGGCATCCTTCGTTCTGGATGTGGAAGGTGGGACGTTTCGTACTGTTTTTGGCAAGAAGCTCTTTACATTTTTCAATGTACTGAAGCTGGATCTCTGTTTCTTTGTTCTGGCTCAAATCAATTCCTCCAATAACTAAAAATTTCATATGTATCTATAAATTATTTTTCTTTAGACAATATCAGACGGGAGCATTGAACTCCCGTCTGATATATCATACAGAATTTACAGTTGTCTGTCAAAGAGTTTTTATAATAGCGGTGCAAAAACTCTCAGTACGTTCTGAATGGCACGTACCACAATATTTCTCTTCTGGCAGAATGCCAGATCAATGGGATCACAGTACTCCAGGGTTTCTGTAAAATCATCCCGGATGTCCAGGATCACATCATTCTTATACATCCAGACACCATCTTCAAAATGCAGATAAAGGCTTCGGTAATCCAGATTTATGGTTCCTACGACGCCTACTTTGTCATCACAGACAAAAGATTTTGCATGTAAAAATCCCGGCTGGTATTCGTAGATCTTTACACCTGCTTCCAGAAGCTGTTTATAATAAGACTGTGTCAGCAGGAAGACCATTTTTTTGTCCGGGATACCTGGTGTCATGATCCGCACATCCACACCGCTTTTTGCAGCGAGGCACAGGGCGGTCATCATCTCATTATCTATGATCAGATATGGTGTGCAGATATAAACATAGTTTTTGGCGCGATTGATAATATTAAGATAAACGTTCTCTCCTACGATCTCATCGTCCAGGGGGGAATCGCAGAATGGCTGGACATAACCGCTTCCCGGAAAATCGTTGGGGTGCCACCTGTGCGGAACATAATTTCCGAAATCAAGAGAAGTATCTGTTCTGGTAACGATTCCCCACATATACAGGAACATAGCTGTCATATTCCAGACGCCTTCTCCTTTCAGCATAACGGCTGTATCCTTCCAGTGGCCAAACCGTTTTCGCTGATTGATATATTCGTCAGCCAGGTTGATGCCGCCGGTAAAACCGGTCCAGCCATCGATCACACAGATCTTACGGTGGTCACGGTTATTCTGGATAATATTAAGGATCGGACGGAACCGGTTGAATACTTCGCATTTGATCCCCCGCCGGCGCATCTCCTGATCATACTTGTATGGCAATGTGGTAAGGCAGCCGAAGCCGTCATAGATCAGTCGGACATCCACTCCTTCTTTAGCCTTTTTTTCAAGGATATTAAGGATCGTCTGCCACATTACCCCGTCATTTATGATAAAATATTCGATAAAAATAAAATGCTTTGCCTGCTCCAGTTCATGCACCAGAACCGGAAACATATCATCTCCTACCTGAAAATACTCTGCTGTGGTATTCTCGTGAACCGGATATCTTGAATACTGCCAGATGTAATCCGACTGGATCCTCATGGAACGGTCGTCTTCGTTTAAACGTTTTCTTGTGAGCTCTGAGCCTTCTAGGTATTCAGCAGTTTCATCAATAAGATTCTGATAATGCTGCTCCATTACAGCGCCGATCCGTGACTTACCGAAAAGAAGGTACAGGGAAACACCAAATACCGGAAAAATAAGGATCAGCATCGTCCAGGCGAGCTTATAAGATGGATTGATCTTTTTATTTACGATCCACAGAACAACCAGAAAACCTATGGCCTGCATTCCGATCGTCACCCATCTGGAGTATTCCATAAGCCGGAAAAGGGCGATCAGCAGCCATGCCAGCTGCACAACAAGAGCCAGAGCTACATAAAAAATTCGATTAAATAATAATTTAAGGAGCGATCGCAATGGTTTGATAATCAGTTTAATACACAAATTCATATTTCTTTCCTTCGTCAAACGTTCCTGTTTCTATTTAATTAAAAATCCCTGACCATACAGCCAGGGATTTTTGCGCACAATTAATTATATTTACGTTTTCTTGCGGCTTCAGATTTTTTCTTACGACGAACGCTTGGCTTCTCGTAATGCTCTCTCTTACGGATTTCCTGCTGGATTCCCGCCTTAGCACAGCTTCTCTTGAATCTGCGAAGAGCGCTATCTAAAGTCTCGTTCTCTTTTACGATAACGTTTGACATAGACTCACACCTAACCTCCCTCCAGTTGTAGATTGTGCTAAAATACAACTGTCTGGGTATTTTTCTTGCACGAGTGTTATTATATAGCATAACAAGTGCTTTCGTCAACATCTTTTTCGATTTTTATGAAAAAAATGTCAAAACTGTAAATCACGCACAACTTTGTTATTTTGTGAGCTGTTTTTCAAGGATTCCTGCTGCTGCGTCCATAGCCTCCTGAGCCTTTTCCGGATTCTTTCCGCCGGCCTGTGCCATGTTCGGACGTCCGCCGCCGCCACCGCCAACGATCGCTGCCACTGCTTTGATCAGGTTTCCTGCATGAGCGCCTGCTTTCTGAGCTGCATCCGTTGCCATTGCAAGAAGATTAACCTTGCCGTTGTTTACTGCTGCAAGAAGGACAACACCTTCGCCAAGCTGCTCTTTCAGTTTATCACCCAGGTCTCTGAGACCGTTCATGTCAACGCCCTCAACTTTGGCTGCAAGGAGTTTTACGCCGTTTACTTCAACGACTTTATCCATGACATCGCCAAGTGCACTCTGGGCAGCTTTGCTCTTGAGGGATTCATTTTCGCTCTGAAGAGCCTTTACCTCAGCCTGCAGGTGACTGATCTTTTCTACAACCTCGGCTGTATTGGCCTTTAATGCTTTTGCAGCCTCATGGAGAAGCTCTTCCTGCTTTCTGTAGTATTCGATAACTGCTTTGCCGGTAAGTGCCTCAATACGGCGTACACCAGCTGCGATACCGGATTCGGACACGATCTTAAAGAGCATGATGGAGCTTGTATTCTTTACATGAGTACCACCACAGAGCTCTTTGGAAAAGTCTCCCATGGATACTACACGTACCTTCTGGTCATATTTCTCACCAAAGAGAGCCATTGCTCCGGATTTCTTGGCTTCTTCCACATCCATGACATCTGTATGGACATCAAGACCTGCCTGGATCTCTTTGTTTACAAGCTCTTCTGTTGCCTGGAGTTCTTCTGCTGTCATAGCCTGAAAATGAGCAAAGTCAAAACGAAGTCTGTCCGGAGTTACCAGAGAACCCTTCTGCTCTACGTGGGAACCAAGAACGGTTTTCAGTGCTTTCTGAAGAAGATGTGTTGCACTGTGGTTTTTCTCGGTATCTTTTCTTGCTTCTTCGTTTACCTTCAGGGATACTGTCTCACCTGAGGAAATCATACCGGATTCCATATGTCCTACGTGACCGAATTTGCCACCGCGGAGTTTGATGGTGTCCTCAACAACAAATTTACCGTTTGCAGTCTCGATCACACCGGTATCACCTTCCTGTCCACCCATTGTTGCATAGAAAGGAGTCTGCTCTACAAATACGGTACCCTTCTGTCCCTCTGTGAGAGAATCTACGATCTCTGTTTCTGTGGTAAGGACAGTAACCTTGGAATCAAAGGTAAGATGATCGTAGCCGACGAATTCTGTTGTTACGTTTACATCAATATCATCGTATACGGTTGCGTCTGCACCCATATAGTTGGTTACTTCACGGGCAGTACGTGCCTTGACTCTCTGTTCCTCCATTGCTTTTTGGAAGCCTTCCTCGTCAATGCCGTAGCCTTTTTCCTCAAGGATCTCTTTTGTAAGGTCAAGAGGGAATCCGTACGTATCATAAAGCTTGAATGCGTTGTCACCGGAAAGAGTCTTTTCATCTGCTTTTTTCATATCCTCTTCCATGTCGGAAAGGATACGAAGTCCCTGATCGATAGTTTTGTTGAACTGATTCTCCTCATTTGTCAGTACACGGAAGATGAACTCTTTCTTCTCCTCAAGCTCCGGATATCCGGCTTTGGAGCTCTCGATCACCTGTGCACTTAATTTTGCAAGGAAAGTTCCCTCGATGCCAAGAAGACGTCCGTGACGTGCTGCGCGGCGGATCAGACGGCGGAGAACATATCCACGTCCCTCATTGGTTGGCATGATTCCATCGGAGATCATAAATGTTGCGGAACGGATATGGTCCGTGATCAGACGGATGGAAACGTCATCTGCATAGTTTTTCTCATATTCTTTATGTGCGATCTCGCATACAAGATTACGAAGTGCACAAATTGTATCTACATCAAAAATAGAATCAACATCCTGAACAACTACAGCAAGACGCTCAAGTCCCATACCGGTATCGATGTTTTTCTGTTTCAGGGTTGTGTAGTTTCCGTTTCCATCGTTCTCGAACTGTGTGAAAACGTTGTTCCATACTTCCATGTAACGGTCGCAGTCGCAGCCTACCGTACATCCGGGTTTGCCACAGCCGTATTTTTCGCCACGGTCATAGTAGATCTCAGAGCATGGACCGCATGGACCTGCGCCATGCTCCCAGAAGTTATCCTCTTTTCCGAAACGGAAAATACGTTCAGACGGAATCCCTACTTCTTTGTTCCAGATATTGAAGGCTTCATCATCATCCAGGTAAATGGATGGGTAGAGACGGTCTGCATCAAGCCCTACAACCTCAGTAAGAAACTCCCAAGACCAGTGGATGGCTTCTTTCTTGAAGTAATCACCAAAAGAGAAGTTACCAAGCATTTCAAAGAAAGTACCGTGACGTGCGGTTTTACCTACATTTTCGATATCTCCGGTACGGATACATTTCTGGCAGGTTGTCACTCTTGTTCTTGGCGGCTTCTCAGCACCTGTAAAATATGGTTTCAGCGGAGCCATACCTGCATTGATCAGCAGAAGACTCTTATCTCCCTGAGGAACCAGGGAAAAGCTTTTCATTACAAGATGGCCCTTGCTCTCCATAAAGTCAAGGAACATCTTACGAAGTTCGTTCACTCCGTACTTTTTCATGTTGTTATCCTCCTTGTGTCAACCCTACCTGTCAGCATTTCCGGAATGCCGTAGCTTTATCCCGGAAATGTCACAGATATGGGAAATTATTTTACACAGATCTTTTTGAATTTTTTCTTGCCTCGTTTCAGAACGATCCCGTCCCCTGCAAAAGCATCCTTCTCAACCGTATGGTAAATATCGGTGAGCTTCTCACCATCGATGGATACACCACCCTGCTGGATCGCACGGCGACCCTCGGAACGGCTTGGTACCAGCTCTGCTTTTACAAGAAGTGTGATCAGGTCGATTTTTCCTTCCTCGTCAAAATCTTCCTCTGAAAGCTCTGTTGTAGGCATATGAGAAGTATCTGCACCTGAGAACAGTGCGCGGGCACCCTCCTGTGCTTTCTTGGCTTCCTCCTCACCGTGTACAAGCTCTGTCAGCTGGTATGCAAGGATCTCCTTGGCTTTGTTCAGCTCGCTGCCTTCCCATTTGGCCATCTCGTCGATCTCCTCAAGAGGAAGGAAAGTAAGAAGACGCATACATTTGATAACGTCAGCATCGTCTACATTTCTCCAGTACTGGTAGAAATCGAACGGGGATGTCTTATTCGGATCAAGCCATACAGCTCCGGACTGTGTTTTTCCCATCTTTTTGCCCTCAGAATTGAGAAGCAGTGTGATGGTCATGGCATAGGCATCCTTGCCAAGCTTACGGCGGATCAGCTCGGTACCGCCAAGCATGTTGCTCCACTGGTCATCGCCACCGAACTGCATGTTGCAGCCGTATTTCTGGTACAGCATGTAGAAGTCGTAGCTCTGCATGATCATGTAGTTAAATTCCAGGAAGCTTAAGCCTCGCTCCATACGCTGTTTGTAGCACTCTGCTGTCAGCATACGGTTTACGGAAAAGTGAGCACCTACCTCACGGAGAAGCTCTACATAGTTAAGGTTCATAAGCCAGTCAGCATTGTTTACCATAAGAGCTTTTCCATCAGAGAAATCGATGAAACGGCTCATCTGCTGCTTGAAGCAGTCAATATTGTGCTGGATGGTTTCTTTTGTCAGCATCTGACGCATATCGGTCCTTCCGGACGGGTCACCGATCATTCCTGTTCCGCCGCCGAGAAGGGCAATCGGACGGTTTCCTGCCATCTGCAGTCTCTTCATCAGGCAAAGAGCCATGAAGTGACCTACATGAAGGCTGTCTGCTGTAGGGTCAAAGCCAATATAGAATGTGGCTTTCCCGTTATTTACCATCTCTTTGATCTCGTCTTCGTCTGTAACCTGTGCGATCAGGCCACGTGCTTTCAGTTCTTCCCAAACTGTCATTGTTCTTTCCTCCTGTATAGTCATATAAAAAATGCCCGGTTCCTGTCCGTTTAGGACGAGAACCGGGTCCCGCGTTACCACCTAAATTTACAGAAAACTCGCATTTCCTGCCTCATAAAGTGAATCTACATCCCGTTATATCCATATATATCAAGATATAAAACCACTTCAGCACAATAACGGGTGCCATTCCGTCGCAGCCTATCTATAATACGCTATTATTATAAAATTTATAATTTACAGTATCAAATCCCGATTCGGTGCGCAGCTCCGGGATGTATTCACAAAAGTTCTACCCTGCGC
Source organism: Blautia sp. DFI.9.10 (assembly GCF_024461705.1). Taxonomy (NCBI): domain Bacteria; kingdom Bacillati; phylum Bacillota; class Clostridia; order Lachnospirales; family Lachnospiraceae; genus Blautia; species Blautia sp. DFI.9.10. The sequence goes on along the minus strand of NZ_JANGAA010000017.1, from coordinate 55,772 downwards.
CTCTCACCTGCCGGCTGCTCTCTGTGGGGGTTTCCTCAAGCTACTTCTTCCCTTCCAAGCCTTTTACTATACTATATGAAGTATACAAACTGCTTTTTTGTTTGTCAAGAAATTTTAATATTGCTTTGACAACTTAAAGTGGCAGAATGTTACTTTTTACTCTGTTCTCAGTAACACGCTTCGCGATGCACAGAATTTACGCTGATCGCATAAATTCGCGCGGTATGTTTCGGGTTTTCTGTGAGTGATCTGTGGAACTTTTATTTCTGTAAGCCATTTAATCCCTCATCTACGAAAAGGTCATTGCCGTCTGCCGCTGATGTGGCAAGCTGATCACAGCGTTCATTTAACGGATTATCTGCATGTCCCTTAACCCAGTGGAAGCTTACCTGATGCTGCTCCTTGGCCTTTAAAAGGCGTTTCCAGAGATCTACATTCTTCACATCTTCGTTTTTTCCACGTTTCCAGTTTTTCTTTAGCCAGGAATCGATCCAGTGCTGATTAAAAGCATCTACCAGATATTTGGAATCGGAATACAGATCCACCTGGCAGGGGCGGTTCAGTGTTTCCAGTGCTACGATGGCTGCCATCAGTTCCATCCGGTTGTTTGTGGTTTTTTTGTAGCCTCTGGACAGTTCACGTTCATGTAACTGGCCTTTGGTATCGATGTACTGAAGAACTGCTCCGTAACCTCCCGGTCCATCCGGATTTCCCCGGGCTGCACCATCCGTATAGATTTTCACCTGCATATTTGCTTCTCCTTAAATTTTCAATTTTATGTCCATACGCCTGTTTGTTCAAAGTTTACTGCCGGAGACTATGTTGCTTATACCCAGTCTACAAAAAATGTATGGCCTTTATAAGTTTCATATTTCACTTTGCTGAAATTCAGATTCTGGTTCCAGAAATAGCTGGTCATCATGAAATACATATAATTAAAATCTTTCTGTTTAAATCCTCTGAGTGTTCTGGCTTTGCCGGAAGTGACATGTTTATTGAAAATAGTCATTGCTTCTCTTGCAGCCTGATAAGCAAGAGTACGGTTTTCAAACTGACCATTGAGACGTTTGAGAAGGGCCCCGTTCCGCACTACAGAATACTGTGGGGTTGTGCTGCTTCCGATATTCTCATAGATCACACCTCGTATCGTAGATGGAAATTCCTTGTCTGATTTGATCGTACGATTCAGAACACAAAGTGCTACTGCTTCCATTCCGATCTTGCCCTGATCGCCTGCTTCTGATTCGCAAAGCGCGGCCAGAAGTGCTTCATCTGAGGTCTTTCCGTTTGCAATTCCGGGATGACTCTTATATTCCTTGACCATGGTGTAATATCTGCTGTTTCTGGTATCATAAATTTTAACATTTCCGTTTCCGACATTTACATTAGGTTTGGTAGTCTTCGCAGTGGCCACTCCGTTTGCTGCGATGGAGTATGTAATTCCATTCACTGTCACGGAGGTACTTACTGCCATGACACCGTTGGATTTAAAATAATAGTTCTTCTGATCGATCGTCTTCAGACCAGTATACATATAACCAGTACTGGTGGCAAAATAGTAGCTGATATTTTTGGATTTGTTTTTTACCCATTTGGTTGCCATATAACCGGAAGTTTTGTAAAAATAACGTTTCTGCCCTTTGCTGTTGGTGAGCCAGCCGGTTGCCATAATGCCTCCGCCTTTTGTGAAATAACGTTTCCTTCCCTTGCTGCAGTTTACCCAGCCTGTGGTAAGCTTACCTGTTTTGGGGTTGAAATAGCGCTTATGGCCTTTGGAATCTGTCATCCAGCCGGTTGCCATAACACCCTTGCCTTTTGTAAAATAGTAGGTATATTTGCCATTGACCTTCATCCAGCCCTTTACCTGTACTCCGGTCTTTGTGTTAAAGTAGTACTTGTATCCGCCCAGGGTCAGCCAGCCTTTCTGCTTGCTCCCATCACTTTTTATGTAGTATGTTTTTCCATCGATAGTTTTAAAGCCTGCAGTGGCAGCCTGTACCTCTTTTGCAGAAGCAGAAAAAACTGTGCTTCCCACGATCAGCAGCATGGCAAGCATCAGACCCTTCAGCCATTTTTTTGTTCTGAAACTCTTCATAATTTTCCCCATTTCCTGTTTTAGATATAAAAGCTAGTTTGTCTCAAAAATTACAAAAATGTTACATTTCGTTTATTATATCGTAATGAATAAACACTGTCAACTTTTTTGTAACTGTGGACGGACTCCTGCCATATGATGAAGTGTAAATAAAATTTGCTGGAGGACTTATCGATGAGTGACTTAGCGGCTACCAATTGTGGATGTGATTGCGGATGTGGTTGTGATTCCGGATGTAGCACAGGATGTGGATGTAACAATAACTGTGGCTGTAATAATGGCTGCGGAAATTCCCTGTTTGGAAACGGTGGAAACAGCTGCTCCTGTATCCTTTGGATCATCTGTCTGATGTGTTGCTGTGGAAACAACAGTGGCTGTGGCTGTAATAACAACGGCTGCAACGACAGCTGTTGGATCATCATCCTTCTTCTGCTTTTGTGCGGAAATGGATGCGGCTGCAACAATTGCTGCTGATCTTTTGAAAAGGCAGAGGTTATTTCCTCTGCCTTTTCTGCTGCCGTTTTTTTGCTTCCTCCTGTTTCTGTTTTTTCTCTTCCAGACATTTCAGATCTATTTCATAAAAAGAATTTCCATCAATGACAAGTTCCTGTTTTTTTTCAGATTCCATAATCACATTCCTTTGAAAAATTTCTTCTATATATAATATGACCAGAGAAGGTTTCTGTCATATTTCTTTCTGCAAATTCATAGATTTCAGGAAAAAGGATTTTTTTATGGAACAGGAGCCTATCGCACGTACTGCTCTGGATGAAATGGTGGAAAGTGACCAGGATCAGATGCTGAAAGCCATGATCCCGTACCTTCCTTCTTCCGGGCAGCGGTTTTTATCTGTGTATACGAAAGTCCGGGAACTTCGGAATACCATGTCGCTTTTTCAAAGCAGCCGTAGAACAGCCGATCTGCAGGCTACCGGTTTTTCCGGCACCGATCCTCTGGAAATGCTGCAGGATATCCGTAAGTGCTGTGGCGGAGAAAATCGCCGTCAGATCGATCATATCACCAGTCTTATGGCTACGATCCAGATGCTTCAGATCATGAATGAAGATTCGTCAGGAGGTGAGAATCCATGAGTGATGACTGGAAAAATAATCCCCGGCTTTCCGGAATGGACCCTCAGAAGCTTTCCATGCTTCAGGGTCTGGCAGATCAGGGATTGGGGAAAAATCCGTCCGAACTTCTGCCTTTTATCATGGGCGCAGCTTCTAAAGGAAAAAATGCGGGCTTAAATTTCAGCTCTGATGAGATCTCCACTATCATAGAAGTTCTGAAAATTGGGAAAAGTCCGGCAGAGGCAGCTAAGCTTGACAGAATTGTGAATCTGATGAAAATGATACGTCATTAACAGCTTTGTGATCCCGGAACAGCAGTTTTCTGTTCCGGGATTTTCTACTTTGTAATTCTTTTTATATTTGTCGGAATATAATCTGCAAAAATCTGACATATCCATAGATTCTATCGCATAATTCATAGAACATATTCCCTATTTTTGTGATATTTTTTTATCATTTTCCCTTTCTTCTTATATCAGTATATGGTATACTTGTCCGTGAAATGAATGATATGCAAAATAGGATTTTATGCGTCAAGTGTTTGGCGAATGGGGAGTTGTCGCCAGAACGAAAAGTACGTCTTACGGTATGAAATCCGCACCCGTTGCAGCAATATAAGAGAATATCTCATATTGTGTAGGGCTTTTTCGACATACGTTCTATTACAATTGGAGATATCTTTTTTTATGCGCAAAAATAAAAGAGACAGTCTCCGAAAAACGTGATTTTTTTAACAAATGGAGGTTGTTATTTATGGTAGACAAAGCAAAAGTTGAAGAGGCGATCAAGCTTCTTCTCGAGGGAATCGGCGAGGATGTAAACAGAGAGGGACTGCAGGGAACTCCGGAACGTATCGCCCGCATGTGCGAGGAAATTTATGGTGGACTTGATAATGAAGCGGATGAACATCTTCAGAAACAGTTTCATGTAGAGAACAATGAAATGGTTCTGGAAAAGGATATTACCTTTTATTCCATGTGTGAACATCATCTTATGCCCTTTTACGGAAAAGCTCATATCGCATATATCCCAAATGGCAAGGTTACCGGCTTAAGCAAGCTGGCCCGTACCGTTGATGTGTATGCAAGAAGACCACAGATCCAGGAACGTCTGACTGTGCAGATCGCAGATGCGCTGGAACGTGTTCTCGCCCCAAAGGGAATTATGGTAATGCTGGAAGCGGAGCATACCTGCATGACCATGCGTGGAATCAAAAAGCCGGGAAGCAAAACAGTTACGACTGTTACCAGAGGTGAATTTAAAGAAAATATGGAGCTTCAGAAACAGTTCCTTGCTATGGTCAAGGACTGATGGACAGAGTGAATCAGATCTGGAATCATCCGCTCTATCAGAATGAGCTTAATAAGCTTCAGCTTCTGGAGACTGACCGTGAATTCTGCAGACATACACCGGAGCATTTTTTGGATGTGGCACGCCTTGCCTATATCCGGGCACTTGAGGAAAATGCTCCTGTTTCAAAGGAACTGATCTACTGTACTGCCCTTCTTCACGATATCGGACGGGCCAGACAGTATGAAGATGGCACTCCTCATGATGAGGCCGGTGCTGCTATCGCAGGACAGATCTTAAACGAGCTTGGATTTTCTATGGAAGAAATGGAAGCGATCATTGCGGCAATACGTGGTCACAGAGCTCAGACGGATCCGACAGTTCTTGGAAAACTGCTCTATACTGCGGACAAAAGCTCCAGAAACTGTTTTTCCTGTAAAGCAGAGCCGGAATGTTACTGGTCTCCTGCCAAAAAAAATATGACGATCCAATATTAGGAGGTTTTTCCATGAAAATCGGAAATCGTGAGTTTGATGTAAAAAACAAAACATATATTATGGGTATCCTAAATGTTACACCGGATTCTTTCTCAGATGGCGGAAAATGGAACGATATGGATCATGCCCTGAAACATACAGAAGCTATGATCGCCGAAGGTGCTGATATTCTTGATATCGGTGGAGAATCCACACGTCCGGGGCATACACCGGTTGGCGCACAGGAGGAAATCGAGCGTATTCTTCCTGTTATCGAAGCAGTAAAAGGGCGTTTTGATATCCCCATCTCTGTAGATACCTATAAGGGATGTGTTGCGGAAGAAGCCCTGAAACACGGAGCAGATCTTATCAATGACATCTGGGGACTGAAATATGATCCTGAAATGGCTCCTGTTATTGCCAGATATCAGGCTCCCTGCTGTCTGATGCATAACAAAGATAATACTGAATACAATAATTTTATTGTGGATATGCTGGCAGAAACCCAGGAATGTGTCAATATTGCCAAACGTGCCGGTATTGCCGATGATAAGATCATCCTTGATCCTGGTGTCGGATTTGGTAAAACCTATGAGATGAACCTGATGACCATGGATAATCTGGAGCTTTTCCGGAAGCTGGGATATCCGGTACTTCTTGGTACCTCCAGAAAATCCATGATTGGACTTGCCCTTGATCTTCCTGTAGATCAGCGTGTAGAGGGAACTCTTGCCACATCGGTGATCGGTGTTATGAAGGGTTGTGCATTTGTCCGTGTTCATGACATCAAAGAAAATAAACGCGTCATCCAGATGACAGAAGCTATTCTGGGACGTTAGGAGGAACTGATGGATAAAATCGAAATCAGAGATCTTGAGATTTTTGCAAACCATGGTGTGTTTCCGGAAGAAACAGCTCTCGGACAGAAATTTGTTGTTTCTGCTGTTATGTATACAGAAACACGTCCGGCAGGGCTGACAGATGATCTTTCTGCTTCCATCAATTATGGAGAAGTCAGTCATATGATCACCGATTTTCTTCAGAAAAATACTTATAAACTTCTGGAGGCTGCTGTGGAGAATCTGGCAGAGACGCTGCTGCTTTCTCTCCCTCTTCTTAAAAAGATCACCCTCCGTATTGAAAAGCCCTGGGCTCCGGTAGGCCTTCCGCTGAAAACCGTTGCTGTGGAAATTACCCGAGGCTGGCATACGGCTTATATTGCTTTTGGTTCCAATATGGGGGATAAGAAGAAATACCTGGACAATGCGATCCAGGGTCTTCGGGATATGAAAGAGATTGTTGTTGAAAAGGTTTCCGAGTATCTTGTAACGGAGCCTTACGGAGATGTGGAGCAGGATGAGTTTCTCAACGGAGCCTTAAGAGTCCGGACGCTGCTTTCTCCGGAGGAGCTTCTTGACAGGCTGCATGTGCTGGAACAGGCTGCGGACCGGAAAAGGATCATTCACTGGGGACCAAGGACACTGGATCTGGATATTCTGTTTTACGATAATGAGATCATTGATACAGTGGAACTACATGTGCCTCATATTGATATGGAAAACAGGGATTTTGTTTTGAAGCCTATGGTGGAGATCGCACCGTATCTTCGGCATCCGGTGTTGAATTTAACAATGGAGCAGTTGTTAAAAAAGCTTGAGGGAAAAACTTTGGCGGTGTGACTTTATTTATTAAATAATAAAAAGATAACAAGCCCGATACAGATATCTTTACTACAATCTGTATCGGGCTTGTTTTGTATCAGTGTGAATTATTGACTATTATCGAAAAATATTTTATTTCTGGTTTACCAGATCAAATTCGTCAGTGATCTCTTTGGATGGTGCCTTGGTAATGAGGCTGACGATGATGTTTGCTGCGATGGCCACCAAGAATGCGGGAAGAAGTTCATAGATTCCCCAGGCGCCGCCGAGCGTGCTGATTCCGTATTTCCAGATAAATACCATGGAACCTCCACAGATCATTCCTGCCAGGGCTCCCTGCCAGTTGGAACGTCTCCAGAATAATGCCAGAAGTACCACCGGGCCGAATACGGCTCCGAAGCCTGCCCAGGCAAAGGATACGATAGTAAACACAGAACTGTTCGGGTCGCGGGCAATAAACATAGCTACTACTGCGATGAGAAGAAGCGTGATCTTATCGGCTACCATGCTTTCTTTTTTTGTTTCTTTATCCTTCAGTATACTTCCGAGAAGGTCGGAAGAAACTGCTGAGGATGCTGCCAGGAGCTGAGAATCTGCAGTTGACATGGTGGATGCCAGGATTCCTGCAAGGATGAGTCCTGCAAGGATTGCTGCAATTACACCATGTTTACTGAGAAGATCTGCGATCTGAACGATAATTGTCTCAGATGCGGAGCCTTCCAGAAGGTCAAACTCTCCTGCTGCTGTCATTCCAAGTCCTACCACACCGATCAGTACTGCTACTGCCAGTGAGATCACTACCCATGTAGTTGCTACTCTTCTGGAAAGTGTAAGCTTCTCTTCGTCTTCGATCGCCATGAAACGAAGAAGAATATGCGGCATTCCGAAATATCCAAGTCCCCATGCAAGCATGGAAATAATATTAAGCAGTGGATATGCCTGTTCTGTTCCGGTTGTTGGATCATATGTAGTAAACATAGTCAGATATCCGGGCAGTGATCTTGCATGGTCTGCAACTGCTTCAATACCACCTGCTGTGCTGATCCCGAATACAAATACGATCACAAGAGCGATGGACATGATGATACTCTGGATAAAGTCCGTGGTAGATGCTGCCAGGAATCCTCCCAGTGTGGTGTATCCAACGATGACCAGTGCACTGATGATCATAGCTGGCAGATATTTTACACCGAAGAGACTTGCAAAAAGTTTACCACAGGCTGCAAATCCGGAAGCTGTATACGGAATAAAAAAGATCACGATAAAAATCGCTCCGATAGACTGCAGGATCTTTTTTTCATCTCTGTAACGATTACTGAAAAAGGATGGCAATGTAATAGAATTTCCTGCCACATGTGTGTAGCGGCGGATTCTTTTTGCCACGATCCTCCAGTTTACGTAAGTTCCGATCGCAAGGCCAATGGCTGTCCAGCCTGCATCTGCAATACCGGTAAGATAAGCAAGTCCCGGCAGGCCCATCAGAAGCCAGCTGCTCATGTCAGAAGCCTCTGCACTCATAGCTGTGACAAGTGGGCCAAGCTTTCGTCCTCCAAGATAGAAATCAGAACTGTCATTATTGTTCTTGGAGCAAAGATAACCTACAAAGATCATTGCACCCAGATAGACGATAATGGCTGCCATTATACAAATATGTGCTGTTGTCATTGTTTCTCTCCCTTCCATGTTTCTGCTTTAAAATCACAAAACATGAGGGATTTTGCTTATGCATCCCCATGCTTTCTGTTTTTAAACCAGTTTTACACATATTTATAGATTTTATTATATTAACTTTAGAAAGTAAAGAGGATTTTTCGTTTTTTTACATAAAAAAGTATTTTATATGAAGAAAAAGGGCTGAACCATATAAGGCGGCCCAGCTCTTTTTCAAAATCTCTGTTTATTTTTCTTCCATACGCTTCTGCACATCTTCCACTGTATATGCAAGCTTCTCAACATCCTCGGAATAAGTCAGCCCCTCCTTCTCAGCCAGAGCTTTCAGAACACCGATCGTTTTCTGAAGATGCATGTAGTTTCCTGCGGAGGAACCACCTGTCAGCGCGATGTATTCTCTGTAACAGTTCATGAACATGTTCATTTCCGGGCTGTCCTGATTATATACTACAACACCTATTGTATATTGGATATCTCCGTCTTCGACAGCAGCAGAAACTTTTTTTCCGCCAACTGTAAAAACGGCAAGCAGCAACAACAGAATGCCCAGTACTTTAAAGTTTTTAAAAATCATACTGTTTTGTGCATTTCTTTATTTTTCCGTTACATAATGGCAGGCTACTTCATGTCCGGACTCTACTTCTGTGAGCACAGGACGGATCGTCCTGCATTTCTCCATGCAGTGTTCGCAACGATTCTGGAATGGACAGCCATGAGGAACATCCAGAGGGCTGGGGGCCTCACTTTCGATGCTCTCGATCTTTTTGTTCTGATCCATATGAATGGAAAACTGTGCCCCCAGAAGAGCCTGTGTATATGGATGAAGAGACTTTTCCGTAACATCCTCTCCCGGGATTACCTCCACGATATTCCCGAGGTACATGACAGCAATCTGATGGGCAAAGGAACGGATCAGAGCCAGGTCATGGCAGATAAAAAGCATGCTGATGTTTTTCTCCTTCTGGAGACGTACCAGAAGCCGGATCACGGACTCCTGTACGGAAACGTCAAGTGCAGAGGTAGCCTCATCGCACACCAGGATCTCCGGTTCCAGGGAAAGTGCCCGGGCAATACTGATACGCTGACGCTGTCCGCCACTCATGTTATGTGGATAGCGGTCTGTAAAATCTTCAGGAAGCTCTACCATTTTCAGAAGTTCTCTAGCCTTGGATTCCTTTTCGCTTCTTTTCAGTTTTCCGTAATTGATCAGGGGTTCTGTGAGAATATCCACGATCTTCATTTTGGGGTCAAAGGACGCCAGCGGATCCTGGAATACCATCTGCATGTTCTGACGGTTCAGCCAGGTTTCTTTTTTGGAAAGATCAGAGAGGTTTTTTCCATGGTAAAGGATCTCTCCGCTGGTCGGCTTGTCAAGAGAAATGACCATGCGGACAAAGGTTGATTTACCGCAGCCACTTTCTCCTACGATTCCCAGAGTTTTTCCTTTATAAACGTTCAGGTTCACATCGTTGCAGGCTGTTAAAGTTCTGCCGCCGGAAGCCGGGAACTGTTTTACGATATGTTTTGCACTGAGTACGATATCGGATTCATTAAACATAACGCTGTCCCTCCATTTCCGGCACTGCAGCCAGCAGTTTCTTTGTATAGTCACTGGTCGGATGCTCCATGACCTCATCTCGTGTTCCCTGATCCACAACTTTTCCGTTCTGCATAACAACAAGCTGATCAGCCATATAGGCTGCTACGCCAATGTTATGGGTAACAATGATGATACCGGTTCCGAAATCATCACGGAGCTCCATCATCTGGCGTACGATCTGTGCCTGTGTGGTAACATCCAGCGCACTGGTCGGCTCATCTGCAAGAAGTAGCTCCGGGTTAAAAGTCATGGCCATGGCAATACCAACTCGCTGGCGCATACCACCGGAAAGCTGGTGAGGATAACTTTTCATGATATTTTCCGCGTCAGGAAGACGCATTTTCTGAAGCATGGAGCATCCCTTCTTCCATGCTTCTGCTTTGGATATATCCGTATGTGTACAGATATATTCCACATACTGACTTCCAATCTTACGGATAGGGTTCAGGGTTCCGCCGCAGTCCTGGAAGATCATGGAAATGCGGGTACCCCTTAAATTTCTCCATTCATCCTTTGTATTGGAAAGCAGAGAATGTCCGTGAAACTGAATATCTCCGGTGCTGACCCGGCCACCTCCGGCAAGTGCGCCGAGGACAGCACGGATCACGGTTGTTTTTCCACTTCCACTCTCGCCTACCACACTGATGATCTCCCCCTTCTTCATGGAAAGGTTGAAATGTTCAATGGTAGGTGCCTGTTTTCCGTACTGAACGGAAAGATCCTTGATCTCAAGCATAAATAAGCGCTCCTTTACTCGGCAAGAGTGATATCCTTTGTCAGCCAGTAGTAATCCATCGGATACATCTTAACACCTGTTACCTTTTTGTTGGAGAAGAGGTAGGTTGTCTCATAACCAAAGAATACAGTTGCAGCATCATCCATGATATCCTGCTGAATATCGATGATGAGATCTTTTCTCTTGTCCTCATCAAATGTCTGCGCAAGCTCGTCAAGAAGCTTGTCAACCTCCGGGTTATTGTATCCTGCAGTATTGTTTGCAGAGGAGCTGTACCAGTTCTCTCTTAAGTAGTTCTCAGGGTCTCCAGTGTTTGCTACCAGCACGTTCCAGATCAGAAGGTCATACTGACCGGAATCTCTCATGTCAAGAAGTGTCTCATAACTTACTGTGTTCAGGTTTACGTTGATACCGATCTCCTTCAGACTGGCCTGTGCTGCCTGTGCGTATACACCAAGCTCGGCACGGCTTGTGTAGATAACAAAATCAAGAACAAGAGGATCTCCGTCAGGAGTTTCTACAAATCCGTCACCGTCAACATCTTTGTATCCGGCCTCATCAAGGATCTTCTTTGCGCTGTCCGGATCATAGGAATTCTCATCCTTCAGATCATCGAATCCAAAGTCAAGTGTTGGAGGAACCGGTGCTTTACCAGCTGTTGCACCACCCTCGAGAAGAGTGTTGCAGTATGTTTCCTTGTCAAGACCACGAAGAAGTGCCTGGCGAAGAGCCTTATCGCTGAGTGCATGATCCTCGTTCTGGTTCATGAATGCATAGGTGGAACGAAGAGACTGAAGCTCCTGGATGTCGTAATTGTCATTTCCCTCAAACTCAACCAGGTTCTCTGTTTTCAGGTTGTAAGCGATATCGATCTCACCTGTCTGAAGAGCCATGGAACGTGTTGTCTGGTCATCCACACATTTCAGTGTAACTTTATCAAGGGGAACTTCTCCATCCCAGTAGTTCTCATTTTTTACTACGATACAGGAATCCGTCGGGCTGAAAGATTCTACTGCGTAAGGTCCTGTACAGATCGGTCCTTCCATGGCAAATGTAGAATCATCTACATTTGTATCTACGATCAGAAACAGCGGGTCTGCAAGGCATCCGGCCATGTTTGCATTTGCTCTGTTCAGATGGAAGATCAGGTTCTGTCCGTCAACTTCGAGGCTGTCGAGATCAAAGAATTCCGGAACACGGTCACTCTTTTCAGCGGTACGTTCGATGGAGGCTTTTACCATCTCCGGTGTCATATCGTCACCGTTGGAGAATTTTACGCCCTCACGGATCTTGAAGGTCCATGTTTTTCCATCGTCACTGTTTTCCCACTCTTCCGCAAGACATGGAACGATCTCACCGTTCTCATCGAATTTTGTAAGACACTCGCCGATCGCATAACGGGATACAACCCAGCTGAAATACTGCTCTGTCGGCTCCAGTGTATCTGCAAAGCTTGTTACTCCGATGGTGATTTCCTTATCACTTTTTTTGTCACCCTTTGCCTGAGCCACTGTTGTCATGGAAAAAGTCATCATACATGCAAGTGTAGCAGCCAGCACTTTTTTAACTACATTATTTCTCATTTCATCCTCCTAAAGATAATATACTGATCATATGGTGTTGGTTTGTTACAGAGTTGTTTTATTGATCCTGGCGCGGATCCAGTACATCACGGATGCTGTCTCCAAGCATGTTGAAAACAACAACACAGATCACGATAGCGATACCAGGGTAGATCATAAGCCATGGCGCCTTTGCCATGTAGGTTCTTCCTTCATTCAGCATCAGTCCCCACTCCGGTGTCGGCGCAGTTGCACCAAATCCCAGGAATGAAAGGGAAGCCAGCTCCAGCATCATAGTTCCGATATCTGCTGCCGCAGTTACCACCATCTGGGTTACCATGTTGGGAAGAATGTGTACAAGAAGAATTTTCCAGGTCTTTGTTCCGTTTACTATAGCTGCCTCTATGTAAAGACTCTTCTTGACTTTCAAGACCATACTTCGTGCAAGACGGGCATATTTTGTCCAGCTTACAGCTGCAATGGAAATAACGGCATTGACCAGGTTTGGTCCAAGCATACCGGCAATGGCAATGGCCAGTACAAGCCCAGGGAAGGAGATCATCATATCTGCGATACGCATGATCACTGCATCCACAACGCCGCCGAAATATCCGGCAATAACTCCTAAAAATGTACCGATGACAAAGATCACTGCAACCAGACATAAGGTCATGATCAGAGAGGTTCTTGTTCCGAAGATAACACGGGAAAGAAGATCTCGTCCAAGCTTATCCGTTCCGAACGGATGAGCGGAGCTTGGCTCCTGCAGTGATTCGGTCATAACTGCATTCAGTGGATCATATGGTGAGAGCTGCGGCGCAAAGATCGCAATTCCGATCACCACGAGACCCAGAATGAAGAAAAGAGTGAACTGTTTATTTTCTTTGAATGTTCGTAATACCTTTTTCAATTATCTATCCTCCTTAAGTCTTGGATCGAGATAAGTATAGGACAGATCCACAAGCAGGTTGATGCACATGTACAGGATCGCGATCCAAAGTACATAGCCCTGTACAAGAGGATAGTCACGACAGGAAATCGCCTTTACTGCCATATTTCCCATTCCAGGCCAGTTGTAAATGATCTCTACAACTGCAGTACCTCCCAGAAGACTTCCAAGGGAAAGTCCCAACAGCGTTACCAGCGGAAGCATAACATTAGGAAGGACGTGTTTCCAGAGAATGACGCTTTCCTTGATTCCACGCATTCTTGCACCTGTGACATAATCCTGATGAAGTTCCTCCAGCACTGCACTTCTTACCTGTCTGGTATATTTTGCAGACATGGCAAGTGCAAGAGTCAGCGCCGGGAGGATCATGGATTTAAAATCCGTACTGCCTCCTGCAACATTGATCCAGCGAAGCTGAACACCAAAGATGCTGAGAAGGATCAGGCCCAGCCAGAAGCTTGGAACAGATACTCCCACAAAGGTAATTCCTCTCACAAAATAATCCGGGAATTTGTTCTGATATACAGCGGCCAGGATTCCAAGCGGTATGGAAATAATGACCATCATCAGAAGTGCCAGCAACGACATCCTCAGCGTCGGCCAGAAACAGGATACCAGTTTATCTGTTACCGGCATTTTGAAAGAATAGGACTGTCCCATATCTCCTGTAACAACACCCTTCAGCCAGGAACCATACTGCACGAGAAAGGGCTGATCAAGGCCAAGCTCATGTCTTGTCTGTTCCAGAAGCTCTGGTGTAGGAAGATTACCACACTCTGTCAGCATGATCTCCGCAGGATCACCAGGTGACAGGTAGGTCAGTCCAAATGTGAAAAAGCTGATTCCAAATAATACAATGATGATCTGGAGAAATCTTTTTCCTACTTGTTTCTTTGTCACGTTTTACTCCTTTCCTCATTTGATGCGATTTTAACATTGCCGTTTTAATTTAGTTAGATAAAAGAAACTATTGGATTCTTAATATGCAGAATATGCATGGAATTTTAGAAAATTTGCACGAAAAAAGCCCGTGACGAAATACGGGCACACAAAATAAATATGCTTCCTATCTTCCGTAAGAATCATTTTAAAACAATTGCAAGCAGGTCTCCTGACTTAGGATCCTTACCCTCAGACACCTTCCCGGTCTATTTCTCACGCACTCGACCAGTGGTACTTTGTCTGAGGATTTCCCCTTACAGTGACGGGATCGTACCGGATTTACACCGGTTTCCCTATTAATCCTCTCAGAACTTACAACGGCTGATGTGAAAATCAGCAAATGCTGTCAAATTACTGAAACATTATATGATAAAACTATAGTTTATGTCTATGGAAAAATGTTATATTTTTAGAAAACTCATAAATTTTGTTAAAGATGCTTGAATTGTATATATCCCCCATGGGGGATTTGACAATTGGATTTATCTGATCTGCTAAAAAAACACGGATTTTACCTCGCTATTTTTACAAATAGAATAGCAAATGGTAAAACCCGGTTTTCTTACTGTTTCAATATGATTTCAGACAGAAGCGTTCTGAAAAGGTTGTTTACTATCAGGTCAGAGTCTCCGTGATCGCTGCATATGCGATCATTGGTCCGTCTTCAATAATGTTCAGACTGGCTGTCTGATAAAGTACGACTCCGTTTTCAGTTGCAATAGATGTGTAAAGTAAATTTCCATAGTAATCTCTCAGTTCACCCAATTCTTCTCCCTTAAAGAAGTACTCTCCAGGCTTCTTGGATGGATACCAGCATCCGGTATACGGCGCATATTCATAGACTACATTTTCAAGAAGCATCTGACGGTAATGCTTCAGACCATGACATTTCTTTCCCTGGAGATGAAAAACAAGGTGACGGACGTCTCTTTTATCCTGTTCTACTTCCTCCCAGGTCCAGTAGCTGTGTCCGCCTCTTTCGATGAGAATACTTGGAATTCCAAGAGAAGAAGCATAATTGTAGGCGCCACCTGTGGCGGTTGTGGAACGGACCACATATTTTACGCCGATATGCCGTGCCATATGTAATGATTTCTCTGCTGTCTTTTCATCTACAACCCCTACATAATAAACATAGGGATGAAGCTGTTCGAACCCATCTCCGCTATGCAGGTCGATATAATAATCTGCTATGGAAAAAAGCTTTGTCACTATAGCATAGGCAATACGATCTGCAGCTGTTCCCTCAGGATCTCCGGGGAAAACGCGGTTCAGGTTCTTGCCATCCTCATAGACCAGACTCATGGTGCGATGCTCAAAGCCACTGACATTGACCAGTGGAACGATGATCACATTTCCCTTCAGTTCTTCCGGTTGAAATTCTTTTGCAAGTTCCATTGCCGCCTGGATTCCTACATACTCCGCACTGTGTATTCCCGCTGTGATCAGTATCGTCGGTCCGTCTTTCACTCCGCATATCACAGTTGCCGGCATTGCTATGCCGTATCCTGTGATCTTAATTTTCCCCTGTGCCTTCTCTCCTTTTTCAATCACCCAGTCATCAATTTTGATCATTGGTTGTTTCCCTTTTCCTTTTTTATATTTCCGCACTTTTGACGATAAGTATATCATGCCTAACCGAAATTGTACATATTCTTTTAAGATTCCGGGAAAACAGAAAAAAGCTTTCGTAACCGTTCATTCTGATCCGACGTACAAAAGCTTTTTTCCTGAATGATATATAATTTATCTTTTTACCAATTCTTTGGTGATTTCTTCCCAGCTGACTCCTTTTTCCACCATAAGTACCATCATATGATAAAGAAAATCTGAAATTTCGTATTTAATCTCTTCTTTATCTGGATTTTTGGCTGCAATGACGATCTCTGTGCATTCTTCACCGACTTTTTTCAAAATCTTGTCAATTCCCTTATCAAAAAGATAATTGGTATAGGAACCTTCCTTTGGATGTTCTTTTCGGTCAGTGATCACATCATACACATTCTGGAACACGTGAAGTGGGTTGGTATCATCGTACTCCTTTTTCATCAGCGGTTTGAAGAAACAAGTACGGTTTCCTGTATGGCAGGCTGCGCCCACCTGCTCCACTTTGGCAAGGATCGTATCATTATCACAGTCAATGGTAAGAGACTTTACATACTGTACGTGGCCGGATGTCAGACCTTTGGTCCAGAGCTCATTCCGGCTGCGACTCCAGTATGTCATTTTTCCAAGCTTCAATGTTGTGTTAAAAGCAAGCTCATTCATATAGGCCAGCATCAGTACTTCATCCGTCCGGTAATCCTGGACAATAACCGGAACCATTCCGTCACTGTTTAATTTAAAGTCCGACCATGCAATATTACTTTTATATGTGTTTACCGGAATTCCGGCTTCTTCGCAGGTTTCCTTAAATGTATGCAGATCATTTTCAAGACTGCTTACATAAGCACCGCAAAGTCCGGACACAGCTGGTTCTCCTAAAAGCTCCAGAACGCTCTCAGATCTGTTTTCATCGGTATGAAGAACAATGGAAATCTGAGAAATCTCTGCAATTTCATTTTCGACAGTGTCCAAAGCCAGAACAGTGTCTGCATATGTTTCGATCAGATCCTGATTTTCTGTGAATTCTCTCAGATCAGAGATGCTGATCATCATACGCTCTTTTCCAAAGCGCCGGGATACTTCTTCCAGAAGCTTGATATTATTCTCTTTCGAAAAATTCAGTACAACTTTGGCACATCCCGCATAGATCAGCTTTTTTACATCTTCCATACGTTTGATATTTCCCGCTGCGATCACCGGGATCTCAGATACCTGACAGATATCACGGATTTTTCCGATCGCACGGTCATGCTCTGCATCTGTGGAAGAAAAGTCAAATACCAGAAGCTCATCTGCCCCATTGTCACCGTAAAATTTTGCAAGTGTTTCTACATTTCCGTCTCCGAAAAGATTTCTCTGTCCAAATCCGGTTACCGCCTTTTCTGAATGAAGATAAAGGCATGGGATCAACTGTTTGTTCATAAGTGGTCTCCTTCTGTATCAGAGGCTTCCCTTGGTAGAAAGCACGTCTGTGATCCGGGAATCGTACTGTGTGGCTGCATCAAGGGCTTTCGCAAAGCTTTTAAACATGGCCTCTGCCACATGATGGCTGTTTCCTCCGGAAAGAACCTTGATGTGAAGATTCATTGCTGCGGAATAGGATACTGCATAAAAGAATTCCTTTACCATCTCTGTAGCCATATCTCCTATTTTTTCCGTAGAAAACTCTGCATCCCATCCGAGATAAGGTCTTCCGGAAAGATCTACTGCGCAGAGCACAAGCACTTCATCCATAGGAAGGATACAGCTGCCGTAACGTTTGATCCCTTTTTTGTCGCCAACTGCCTCACGGATAGCGTTTCCAAGGACGATCCCTGTATCTTCAATGGTGTGATGATCATCTACATTCAGATCACCGTGGACTCTCAGCGTAAGATCATACAGTCCATGGCGCGTAAAACCGTCCAGCATATGGTCAAAAAAGCCAATGCCTGTATCAATATCGGAACTTCCTGTTCCATCAATATTCAGCTGCAGACGTATCTGCGTTTCTTTTGTGTTTCTTTCGATCAGTGCTTCTCTTGCCATTATTCGTTCTCCTTGTCCTCTTCCTCAAAACGGACTGCAATGGAATTTGCGTGTGCAGTCAGCTGTTCCGATGTGGCAAACTGGATAATGTCCTTGTGGATCTTTCGGAGTGCTTCCCTGGAATAATATACAATACTGGATTTTTTGATAAAATCATCTACAGAAAGTGCGGAGAAAAATTTGGCGGTTCCATTGGTAGGAAGTACGTGGTTTGGTCCTGCAAAATAATCTCCAAGGGGTTCAGAGCTGTGCTCTCCGATAAAGATCGCACCTGCATTTCGTACCTTCATCATATCTTCAAAAGGATTCTTTGTGACGATCTCCATATGCTCAGAAGCAATTTCATTGGCAGCCTCAATGGCCTCGTCCATATCTTCTGCGATCAGGATATAACCAAAGTTCTCCAGGGATTTCTCAATAATGGCTTTTCTGGAAAGTACCTCAACAAAACCTCTGACTTCTTTATCTACCTGATCTGCAAATTCCTCATTTGTTGTGATCAGGATCGCAGATGCCATCTCATCATGTTCTGCCTGAGAAAGAAGATCTGCTGCAATATAACGAGGATTTGCAGTCTCATCTGCAAGAACGAGGATCTCGCTTGGGCCGGCAATAGAATCAATGCTTACGTATCCATAAACTGCCTTTTTTGCAAGCGCAACAAAAATATTTCCGGGTCCTACGATCTTGTCAACCTTTGGAATACTCTCGGTTCCATATGCAAGTGCTCCGATGGCCTGTGCACCACCCACTTTATAGATTTCATCTGCTCCGGCTTCGTTGGCAGCAACAAGTGTGCTTGGATTTACTTTTCCGTCTTTTCCAGGAGGTGTTGTCATTACAATACGGTCAACACCGGCAACTTTTGCAGGAACGATATTCATAAGCACGGAAGACGGATATACAGCCTTTCCACCGGGAACGTAAACACCTACACAGTTCAGAGCGGTTACCTTCTGACCAAGCATGGTTCCGTCTGTTGTGCTTGTGAACCAGCTGTTCTGAAGTTGCTTTTCGTGATAGCTGCGGATATTCACCAATGCTTTTTTGATCACATCGATCAGGGAAGGATCTACCAGCTTGTATGCTTCCTCGATCTCCTCAGGGGTTACACGGATCGTATCCTTTGTCACTTCGACTTTATCAAATTCTCTGGTAAATGCAAATAACGCGGTATCTCCCTCTGCTTTTACTTTGGCAAGGATATTTGCTACTGCATCCTCGTATTTTCCATAATTATTAGGGCTTCTTTTTAAGAGAGTTTCCAGAATATCTTTTGTAGATTCTTTGGTGAGTTTTACCTTACGCATAATAAATTCTGCCTTCTTTCTGTATTTTGGAGGTTCATCTGTTGTTCAGTTTATTTGATCACACCTCGAAGTTCCGTGATCAGTTTGCGGATCCGTTCATCTTCCATTTTCATGCTGACCTGATTGACTACCATACGTGCAGACAGCGGGCAGACTTCTTCCAGCACCTTCAGGCCATTCTCGCGAAGGGTGCTTCCGGTTTCCACGATATCCACGATAACCTCGGAAAGTCCTACGATCGGTGCAAGCTCGATGGAACCGTTCAGCTTAATGATCTCCACAGTCTGATGCTTTTTGTTATAGAAGTAATCCTTTGCAATATTTGGATATTTTGTAGCTACACGGATCAGCTGATTGTTATTCAGGACTTCTCTGGCGCTTTCAGGGCCGCATACGCACATGCGGCATGCTCCAAATCCAAGATCCATAACCTCATATAGCTTTCTTCCTTCTTCCAGAATGGTATCCTTACCTACGATACCGATATCTGCTGCACCATACTCTACATAAGTCGGCACATCCGGACCTTTTGCAAGGAAAAACTTCAGCTTCAGTTCCTCATTGGTAAAGATCAGCTTTCGGGAATCTTTGTCACGCATCTCCTCACATGTAATACCGATCTTCTCAAACATATCCAGTGTTTTGCTGGCCAGACGCCCTTTTGTGAGGGCAAATGTAAGATATCTCATCAGTCCTGCTCCTCCTTTGCCGGGCACAATGCCACTTTTTTACCTTTATTTCGAAGCGCCATTGCTTCCTGGATCGCTTTTTTCAGATTTCCCGGATCATAGGTGATCACAATGGTTTTATCGCCAGCCGGAACAGCCAGCTTCTGTCTGGAAAGCGCGAGCATCAGGTTATCGACCACAATGGCAAATCCAATGGAAGAAGCCGGTTTTCCGAAATGCTTCATCAATTCGTTGTAGCGTCCGCCCTTGATCAGGGGTTCACCGGTTCTATATGTATAAGCCTGGAAAATGATCCCTGTATAATAACGGAACTTACTGAGCATTCCAAAATCAAAAGCAATGTATTTCTCACAGCCGTATACTTTCAGGATCTCATAAATTTCTTCCAGTCGTTTTACTGCAGAAAGTGCTTCCGGATTGGAGGTGAGTTTTTTTGCTTTTTCCAGCACTTCTGCTGAACCGAACATCTGAGGCAGTTCAGCAAAAGCCTTGGAAAGGTTATCACCTAAATTCTGTCCCTTAAGAAGTTCTTCCACACCAAAATAATTCTTCTGAGAGATCAGCTCACGAAGATGCTCTTCTATCTCCGGCTCCAGATCTGCCTCTGCAAGCAGGGATTTATAATAATCTACCTGGCCTACGCTAACCTGGAATTCGGTAAGTCCTGCTGCCTTCAGACACTCCACGGTCATAGCAAGGATCTCAGCATCTGCTGCTGCAGAATCATCTCCCATATGCTCAACACCCATCTGAGTATTTTCCTTCATCTGACCTCTGTAACTGGAATTGTTGATAAATGTATTTCCGGTATAACAAAGTCTTACAGGTCCTTTTTCCGGATCAAAATAAGTTGCACATGCTCTGGAAACAGACGGTGTAAAGTCAGGTCTGAGGACAAGTGTGTTTCCCTCTCTGTCAAAAAATTTATATAAATCCTTGGATGGGATCGTTCCTACTTCATTGCTGAACACTTCAAAATACTCAAATCCCGGTGTTTCTATATCTTCATATCCATATCTTGAAAACACCTGGTGGAGCTCCCTCTGGAGCCGTTTTTTGCGGCTGCATTCCTCTCCATAAATGTCCCGCACACCTTCAGGTGTATGAAAAATACGCTGCATGTTCATTTCCTCCGTAACACGTTTTGAGATTTTCTGTGTTCCACTTTAATTCGCTACCATGCTACCACAGAAAAACTTAAATTTGATTATATAGGAAACCTTTCCAAAAGTCAATCCCGTAATTGCAGATCTTTCTGGATCCCTTCCAGATAAGGAACCAGAAATCCATTTTTTCCGGAAAGATAAAATTCCTCGTCCAGCTCTTCCCGACGAAAACTTTTTCGTCCGCCGTCTTCCATCCTTTTCCAGAATTCCTTCAGCTTACGAAGGGTAAGATAATAAAAAACATTATCTGCGCTGAAATAGATCAGAAAAAAAGCAATCCCCTTCTGCTTTTCAAACTCATCCATAAATGATACCTGATGAGGATGAATGTTCGCAAGGGGAAAAGTTTTTACACAACATTCTTTTGCATCGAAGCAGACAGGGATTCCCTGTACTGCTCCGATATAATCTACGGTACTTTTCTGTTCAAAATATGCCAGCGTGATATGCCGGGAGGTTTTATCCATTTTAACCGGAGTGATCGGCGTCGGAATTTTCTGGATGAGGGCCAGTCCCTTTTCCCTGTACTGCTCATTGGTACGATTGATAAGTTCCTCCAGAGTAGAACCACGAAGTCCTCTGCTGTTCCATGTTGCCATAAAGTCTGCCCTTTAATTTAGAAGTTTGATGGATGGGAAATAACGGATCTCCGCCTTTCCGACGATCTGATCAAACTGTACATATGTATTCTGCCAGTATCGGGAATCCTTGGAATTGTTACGGTTGTCGCCCATCATAAAGTAACAGTTTTCCGGTACTTCGTATGGTCCGAAGCTTCCAAGAGGAGTTTCCGACACAAAGGAATCATCCAGAGGTGTCTCTGAATCATTGATATAAACTTTACCATCTTTGATCTCTACTTTATCTCCAGGAAGACCGATGATACGTTTGATGAACAGCTGGGACTCATCATCCGGATATTTGAAGATTACAATGTCAAAGCGTTCCGGATCTTTCCATTTTTTTGAGATCTCGTGACCAAATACATCCATATTCAGACCATAGGCCAGACGATAGCCAAAGATACGATCCCCGGTCATAATGGTATTTTCCATAGATTCTGACGGAATCTTTGCATTGATCAGTACTACATTGTTGATAACTAGGACTACAACTACCACGATGATGATCATCTTGACGTAATCCCATATTTCATTCCAGATTTTCATAATAACTCTCCTCCAACTTTTCCTCTTTTAGTGTTCTGAGAAAGATTTCCGGAAGCGGTGCCGTAAAGACCTTCCCGGATAAATATGACAGGCTTCCTTTCATAGATGGAAACTCCATTCGAAAAGAATGAAGCAGCTGTCCTTTCAGTTTTTTATCGGCTTTTCCATATTTGGGATCACCAACAATCGAATGTCCCTCCGAAGCAAGGTGAGCTCGGATCTGATGTGCACGTCCTGTGATCAGTTCAACCTTAAGAAGGGTACGGGTTCCATTGGTACCCAACGGATAATACTTTGTTTCCACTGGAAGGGCATTTTCTTTCTCTTGTTTATAGATGGTTACTTTGTTGCTTTTTTTATCTTTTGCCAGATAACCTTTGATATATCTTTCTTCTTTTAAAACTCCCTCCACAAGACAGAGGTAATATTTATGAAGTTCCCTGGACTTGAACATCCCTGAAAGTTCCTGCAGACCGGAAAGGCTTTTGCCTGCCGCTATCAGTCCGCTGGTATTGCGGTCAAGGCGGTTGCATACGGAAGGACGAAAGGTTCTCAGATCATTCTCTGTAAGAGAGCCATTTTTCAGAAGATAGCCAGTCAGATATTCTACCAGTGAAGGGGTTCCGTCATCAGCAGGCTGAGAAAGCATTCCTGCCGGTTTGTTGATCAACAGGATATTTTCATCCTCGTAAATGATATCCAGAGCATAATGTGCCCGTGGAGCAGAATCATTTCCGCTGAATTTTTCAAATGTTTCATCACTTAAAAACAGTTTTACATGATCTCCTGAAAACAGCTTTTCATTCCCGGTGGCTTTTTTTCCATTGAGCGTGATATTTTTTTTCCTCATCATTTTGTAGAAAAAGCTCTTTGGAGCTTCACGGAGAAGCTTGGCCAGATATTTGTCAAAACGCTGTCCGGCCTCGTTTTCGTTAATGATAAATTCTTTCATTATATAATGCTCCTACAGACAGATTGCCAGGATCGTATGTTTGATCAGTTCTTCCCTGGAAAGATCCGGGTATCGCTCATCCGGCGTGAATTTAATCCCGTTTCTTAAAGATTCTTTGTGCTCATTCATGGAATCCAGACGTTCCAGATAGGGTTTCAGGTCCCTCAGGATCTTTACATCTACTTTATATCCGTTTTTACGGATGATTTTCTGTGACTGCTCTGCAAGGTAGGCGATATCTGCTTTTGGATCACTGGTATAACCCACTACTGTATTTCCGCACACGGCAACAGCGTCCAGATAACCGCTTTTCTCATAAAAAGTCATGTACATTTCATAGGACATGACCAGGTCACCGGCATGCTTGCGGATCTCTTTATAGAGCTTTTCATCCATAGGATGACGTAACAGGATCATGATCAGGCTTACCATGGATTTACATCCTGGCAGACAGCCTACTACGGTCAGAACCGTCCAGACTGTCATTCTTGTTCCGTTGACGGCCCACGCCACAAAGAAAATGAGCAGTGGAAGCGAAAATAATCCTGCGGTGATCAGGAGTCTTCGTTTTTTTTCGCTGTTAAAATAACCGAAATCACCTTTTTTTGTTTTTCTTTTTCTGGTATCTTTCATGTGCCGAACTCCTTGTCTGTGTTTTTTTGGCTTTTTTATGAAGCTCTCTGGGACGGATCAGACATTTCGGTCCAAAGCCGACCAGATCCATACGTCCGGTCATCTTAAGTCCTTCCAGGACCAGTTCGCGATTTTCCGGATTTTTATACTGCATCAGTGCTCGCTGTATTGCTTTTTCGTGTGGATTTTTCGGCACATATACCTTTTCGCCTGTCAGCGGATGGATTCCTGTGTAATACATACAGGTAGAAAGTGTTGATGGCGTTGGATAAAAATCCTGAACCTGCTCCGGCGTAAATCCAAGATCACGGACGTATTCCGCAAGCTTCACGGCTTCCTTCATTGTACACCCGGGATGGGACGACATGAAATACGGAACGGCATATTGCTGCTTACCAGTCCGCGCATTTGCTTTTTCATATTCCTTCAGAAAGCCCTCATAAACCTCGTGCCTGGGTTTGCCCATAAACTTCAGGACTTCATCAGAAACATGCTCCGGTGCTACTCGCAGCTGACCGCTGATGTGATATTTCACAAGCTCATTAAGAAAAGTTTTATCCGGATCTGCCATCAGATAATCAAACCGAATGCCGGAACGGACAAAAACTTTTTTAACTTTGGGGATATTCCTGACCTTTCTGAGAAGCTGAAGATAATCCTTGTGGTCTACCGTCAGATTCTTACACGGAGAAGGAAACAGGCACTGTCGCTCCTTGCAGACTCCTTTTGTCAGCTGCTTTTTGCAGGAAGGATAACGAAAATCAGCCGTAGGGCCTCCTACATCATGGATATAGCCTTTAAAATCCGGATCCTCCGTCATCTTTTCAGCTTCTTTCAGAATGGAATCGTGACTTCTTGTCTGAAGGATACGGCCCTGATGAAAGGTCAGCGCACAGAAATTACAGCTTCCAAAGCATCCTCTGTTGCTGGTCAGACTGAATTTGATCTCTTTCAGTGCCGGGATCCCGCCTTCTTTCTGGTACATGGGATGATATCGTCCTGTATAAGGCAGATCGTAAACATCGTCCATTTCCATCTGCGTCAGAGGCTGAGATGGTGGATTCTGTATCACATATCCACGGTTCCCATAAGATTCTGCCAGAGGCTTTGCTGTAAATGGATCCGTGTTTCGGTACTGAATGGCAAAGCTGTCCGCGTAAGCTTTTTTATCAGTCTGTACCTGTTCAAATGACGGAAGGACCACCGGATCGTAAACCCTGCTGATATCGTGGCTTTTAAAAACCGTCCCTGCCACATATGTGATCTCCTGGACCGGAATCCCGCTTTGCAGGGCTTCTGCGATCTCCAGGATGGAATGTTCCCCCATTCCATAAGAAATCAGATCCGCACCGGAATCGATCAGAATACTGTGCTTGACCTTATTTTCCCAATAATCGTAATGTGCCATTCTTCGAAGGCTGGCTTCGATCCCGCCAAGAATGATAGGCGTATGTTTATAGGTCTGCCGGATCAGATTGCTGTATACAACAGAAGCCCTGTCCGGTCTTAATCCCATTTTTCCTCCCGGAGAATAGGCATCTGTGCTTCGGTGCTTTTTGGAAACCGTATAATGATTCACCATGGAATCCATGTTTCCTGCTGTAACGAGAAAACCCAGGCGCGGTTCCCCGAACACCTGGATGCTCTCCTTCTTTCGCCAGTCAGGCTGAGGGATCATGCCTACACGATATCCTCTGCTTTCCAGAAGACGTCCAATGATCGCAGATCCAAAAGACGGATGATCCACATAGGCATCTCCTGTCACGTAGACAAAATCCAACTCATCCCAGCCTCTTGACTTCATATCTTCTCTTGTAACTGGTAAAAAATCCTGCATTTATAATTCCTCGTATGTATGTGTATTAGTACTGTCTGCCCTGTGTTCATATGCTGTGATGGACTGCCTGGGCACGATAACCCTCTGCAATGATATCCAACTGCCTGTGGAAGCGTTCCAGCTGACGCAGATCCTTGGTTTTGAATACCCGCAGGAACTCATCCTGTATTTTGCTGACTTCCCGTTCACTGGAAACACGGTAGAGATTTTCAATATTATTCAAAATATCCTTTACAAGATTGGACTGCATCTGAGATGAATTCTGGGCATCCATGATCTCATTGCGCACAGAAGACATTTCATGATCCAGCGAAATGATCGCATCGGATGCTTTACTAAGACGTTCTGCTACATGAGGAGGCATATCACCTTTGTATTTATACTGAAGAGAATGTTCGATCGTTGCCCAGAAATTCATTGCCATGGTACGGATCTGTATTTCTACCTGAAGCCGTTTCGGCCCATGAATAGTCTCCACTGTATAATAAAGGATCATGTGATAACTCCGGTAACCGCTCTGCTTGATATGCGTCAGATAGTTCTTTTCACTTTTGACTTCCATATCTGTTCTTTTTCGGATGATCGCAGCAACGGTATCGATATCTTCTTCAAACTGACATATGATCCGTACTCCTGCCAGATCTTCCATTTCTGTTTCCAGCTGTTCGATCGGGATATCTTTACGCTGCATTTTCTCCAGGATACTGGAAACGCTTTTTACTCTTCCACTGACTTGTTCAATGGGAGAATAACGATCATTTTCGTGATACTCTTCTATCATATGTTTAAACTTGACTGTCAGTTCTTTGACAGCCAGCTCGTAAGGGCACAAAATACTTCGCCATAACTGTATTTCCATGTTGCTCGCTCCTTATCATCTGCCGCCAGTCTCTTTTTGGTTTTGGTGACAGCGGCATACATTTTTTATTATAACATATGTTTTGGAAAAAAAGGGATTGTTTATCAATTTTTTATTAAAAAAATATAGAATTATTTTCCTTTTTGTGTGATGCATCCACAAATCTATATATATGTATAATTCTGTATTTTATGAATATTTTTTATCAGGGCATAAAAATACCCTGGAGAAACCTTACGTCTCTCCAGGGTAAAAGTTCGAACATACTCCGAACGGGATCAGTCTTTCAGATTTTTGAGAACCTGTACAAGATAGTTCCATACTCTTTCTGTGGAAGCAATGCTGAGAACCTCCTCGGATGTATGGATATCCTTCATATCCGGTCCAAGGGATACGCAGTCCAGTCCTTCCATTTTTTTATAGAAAAGCCCGCATTCAAGGCCTGCGTGGATCGCTACGACTTCAGGCTTATGTCCGTACATTTCCTCAAAAACTGCAACCATTTTATCTCGTAATGGAGATTCCTTTCTGTACTCCCATGCCGGGTATGCACCCTGTACTTCATAGTCACCACCAAGAAATTCTGTGAGATATTCAATCTTATCAGATAATGCACTGCATGCAGCGTCTACAGAGCTTCTTACACTGGAACTTGCAAAAAGCTCGTCCCTATCCAGACGGAGGATACCGATATTGCTGGAGGTTTCCACCAGGCCTTTGATGGTTCCGCTCATTTTCTGGATTCCGAATGGTACATTCTGCAGATAAAATACGATCTTTTCCTGACTTGTAGGATGAAGAACCTCTGCTGTTGCAGTACCCTTTTCTGTTATTTCAAAAGTAATGTTTTCGTCAGAACCAGTATATTCTTCACGGAGCTGCTCCTGGAGCTCTTTTGCGTAAGCTTTTACCTCAGCAACGGAATCCGTAAGAAATTCTGCGGTGCACTCTCTTGTAATGGCATTGTCTTTCTGTCCGCCTGTAAGAGAAATAAGGGCATATTCCGCTTTTTTCTTAAGTCCGTAAAGAAACCGTCCCATAAGTTTATTGGCATTCGCTCTGTTCTTGTCAATCTCGGCACCGGAATGTCCGCCCATAAGTCCACAGACTTTGACCTGTACCTTTTCTCCTTCTCCTTCTACGCGCTGGACAGGGATATGGCTGATACCGGAAAGACCGCCGGCACAGCTGATCCAGAGACTTCCCTCCGCTTCAGAATCCAGATTGATAAATCTTCTTCCCTTCAGCACGCTGCAGTCCAGACCGACTGCACCAAGAAGACCAATCTCCTCATCAACCGTGAGCAGTACTTCAAGAGGAGGGTGTGGAATATCTGTACTGTCAAGAAGGGCAAGGCCATAAGCAACTGCAATACCATCATCACCGCCAAGAGTTGTTCCGTTGGCTGTGATATAACCATCTTTTACAGAGATGTTCAAACCATCTTTTGTAAAATCATGATCTACATCCGGTCGTTTTTCACATACCATGTCCATGTGGCCCTGGATGATCACTGTGGGAGAATTCTCATATCCTGGTGTGCCTGGCTTGTAGATCACTACATTATTCAGCTCATCCTGTACATATCTGAATCCATGATCCTTCGCGAATTCCACAAGGAAATCACTGATCTGTTTTGTATTTCTGGAACCATGAGGAATCTTGCAGATTTCTTCAAAATAATGAAAAACTCTCTTTGGTTCACAATTTTCTAATACTGGCATAAATTCTGCCTCCTTCTGCTTCATAAATTCATTTGTCTTTTATAATAATCATATACTGTAAAAAAAGCAAGGACCTGTTTTTATGAAACGAAAAATAATCATATTTTTCTATATCTGCCTGTTGTTTTTTCTGCTTTTTCACCCAAAAGAAGCTCTTACCGGAGTAAAAAATGGACTTGGATTGTGGTTGAATATCATGATTCCCACTCTGCTGCCATTTCTGATCCTGACAGGAGCATTATTAAAAACTGGAAATATCCGGAAGCTTCTGAAACCATCTGCTTTCTTCTGGAAAACGTTTTTCGGGCTTTCACCTGCTGGAGCCTATGTTCTGATCCTGGGTCTGTTATGCGGATATCCTATGGGAGCCAAACTGGCACATGATCTGTACATAGACCAGCAGATTTCCCGCAGAGAAGGGGAATATCTTCTTACGTTTAGCTGTAATGCAAGTCCCGCATTTATCATTTCCTATCTTTCCGGGATACTCTTGAAAAATAAGATATCAGCAGTACAGATGATCCTCACTTTTCTGGCGGCAGATCTCTTTTGTATGCTGTTTTTTCGTTTCGTTGTATATCGCGGGCATACCGTGGACTCTGTCTGCGTAAACAAGATAAAAAAAGAGACATACCAACAGGACTCCATAGGAGTCATCCTGGATGTCTCGATCATGGACGGATTTGAAACCATCACACGTCTCGGGGGCTATATTCTCCTCTTCTCACTGATACTCGCCAGTATCAGCTTTTACTGGCCATTTCATGCACAAAGCTGTATGCTGTTCACAGCACCACTGGAACTAACTACCGGGCTGAAACAGATTGCCGGCGCACCACTGCCATGGAAAAGCAGATACCTTGCTTCTATGCTCCTGACTTCTTTTGGTGGCTTTTGCGTCATGGCTCAGACAAAAAGCGTATTGGAAAACAGTTTGTCACTGATCCCCTACGCCATTTCAAAATGTCTGAACGCCAGTGCGATATTCCTGATCCTAGTTTTCTCCGATATCGTCTAACAGATCTTCGTCTTCTTTTGTTATAGAAGAACTGTCATCATCCTGGAAGGTATTGGAGATTGCCGCTGCCTGAGCAGTCTGTGGTGCAAGCTCCTGACGATTATGATTAACAACCTCAAGGCAGCTCTGCAGAGCATCAATAAATGCTTTGTATTTACCACCGGCATCTTCAAGTGTCTGATTCAGGACAGAACCGATATTAGCCATCATATCATCTGTGTATGTGATCGCACTGAGACGAATGCTGTTTGCATCCTGTGTTGCAGAATCAAGAATCTCCTGAGCCTGCTTGTTTGCAGCATTTATGGTCTCATTTGCCTGTGCATATGCTTTCTGCATGATCTCATGCTGTGTAACAAGTTCCTGAGCTTTGGCCTGAGCATCTGCGATCAGACTGTCAGCTTTAGCCTGAGCATCCTCAAGGATCGCATCCTTATTGCTGATGATCTTCTGATAACGTTTGATCTCATCCGGAGTTTTCAGACGAAGTTCACGTAAATACTCCTCAATCTCTTCTTTGTTCACTACGATCTTGGTAGTGGAAAGAGGCTGGAATTTACAGCTGTCCACATACTCTTCAATCTCCTGAATAATCTGTTCAATTCTGCTGCTCATAATACACTCTCCTTATTTCTCTGTTTCTCTTTTTTTCAATTTCTCTTCGACTGCATCCGTAATCTCACGTGGAGCGAATTTGCTCAGATCTCCTCCGAAATTAGCAACTTCTTTCATGATCGTGGAGCTTAAGTATGCATATTCCAGACTGGTTGTAAGAAAAACGGTGTCCACATCCGGTGCCAGAACACGATTAGTCTGGGCCATCTGCAGTTCATATTCAAAATCCGTGACAGCACGAAGCCCTCGAACGATCACCTGGGCATGGTTTTCCCTGGCAAAGTTCACTGACAGGCCCTCGAATGCTTTCACCTCCACATTCGGGATATCTTTTGTCGCCTTTGTTAGTATCTTAACACGTTCTTCTACAGAAAACAACGGACTTTTTGCAGAATTATGCAAAACTCCCACTATAACCCGGTCAAATGAAATGCTTGCCCGCTTAATGATGTCAAGATGGCCATAGGTTGCCGGGTCAAAGCTTCCCGGGTATACTGCTGTTATCATATGTCTGTCTCTCTTTCATTTTTTTAGGAAAACATGCTTGTTGGTTTTATATTCCTTGGAACGTACCAGATGATATCCAAGGTCCTCTACATAAGAAAAATCCGTATGTAGATCTTCCTCCACAACGATCAGCGTGTTTTCATCTGCAAGAGTGCTGTCAGCCAGATACTCAAGGACTGGTTGTTCCAGATGCTGTTCGTATGGTGCATCCATAAAAATACAGTCAAATGGTTCTCCGCCTTCCAGTGAACGCAGTGCCTGAAGCACATCCATGTTCAGCAGTTTACCACCATCCGTGAGTTTTGTAAATGAAAGATTTTCGCGGATGCAAGTACATGCTTTGGGATTTTTTTCCACAAACACGGCATACTCGGCTCCACGGCTCAGAGCTTCAATACCGATCGCTCCGCTTCCGGAAAACAGATCCAGAAACCGACAACCCGGTATTTCAGGCTGGAGAATGTTAAAAAGAGTTTCCTTAATACGGTCTGTTGTTGGTCGTGTCTCATTTCCGGGAATGGTTTTTAAGTTTAATCTACGTGCTTTTCCTGCTATGACTCTCATTTCAGATTTAATCTCCAATCCAGATCACCGCGGGCCAGTCCAAGGATCAGAAGTTCCGCAGTGGCAATATTTGTAGCAACCGGAATGTTGTACTGGTCGCAGCGTTTAACAATGCTCATGATATCCGGCTCTACCGGGTCCATCATGACAGGGTTATAAAACAGGATCACCATATCCAGATCCTGACGCTCTACCATCTCCATAAACTGCTTGTCTCCGCCTATACTTCCGGCAAGAAACTTGTGAACGTGAAGACTGGTTGCCTCCTCAATTCTTCTTCCTGTTGTTCCGGTTGCATATACTTCATGTTTGGCAAGGATATTCTTGTATGCAATACAGAAGTCTTCAATCAGAACTTTCTTACTGTTATGCGCAATAATTCCTAAATTCATAATTCACCTCTCCATTCTGCCCTTGGGTTACATCCCTTTTTCCCCTTTATATAGGTAAAATCATATAACTCTGTAACTGATTCTAGCATAACGCCCAAAAAAGTGCAATTTAATTCATGTAAATTCATGAAAAATTAATATTTTCCCCGGCGTTACTCCATATACTCTATTCTTCCCAGCTGTTTCCTGTAGTATAATCAATTTCAATTCCCGGCTGTATGTTATAAACAAAAACATGGAAAGATATCTTCTGGTCTTTAACGGATTCGGCTTCCATTTCCACACCCCGGGCTACCAGTTCATCTCCCTTAAAAAACGGAGTTACACGATACATGCAGGGATTTCCTGTACTGTGCACGTAATCTGCAACCTCATTTTCAAAAGGAAGCATTCCCGTCACATTGAGATATCTGGTTCCTGTGATAAGGTTTTTCTTGTTTGCATTCTCTCCAGTCAGCTGATACCCGATAAGATGGCAGCGATTATACAGATACCTGCCATCTACATTTTCATATTTTACAGTATGCCATCCTGTAGGCTTCACCATTCCGATCGCTCCTCGCTCTTCGGCAGGCATCAGCTCCGGTGTGACCTTGGATTCTGCATAACCGCAGCGCCCTAGGGAATCCAGTTCACTATAAAATTCGTATGCAGGTCCTGCGCTTTTTTTATCAGAAAAAGAGGGTACATTTCTATTGATCTCCACATATGGACTGCCACTGTATTCTGGAATCTGATCCAGAGAAACAGATTCTGTCTGCCCTCCTGTCTTCGTCTGGGATTGTTTCAGCAATCCTGCCACTGCATCGGAAGCGGATTCCGAAACATCTTCCCAGAGGATCTGCGCATTTTCTTCTATATATGTAAGAAATACCTGTCCGAAGATCCGGCTTTGATCTTTTACCTCTTTCAGGCTCCGCGGCGGCATCCAGCCATTACATACTGCAAGGATGACACACAGGATAATGGCTGTGAGTATTTTTCGCCTGGGCTGTTTTTTTCGTTTATATTTTCGCTTGTATGTAGGATAACGCTTCTTTTTCACGGGACCCCCTTACTTTTTTTGTCTGACAGATATTATATGTGATGCAGAGATTATTATAACCGCAATTCCAGTCAAAAAGCAACCATACATTCGGTTTTTACTGCGGTATAATTTATGAACAGAAATATTTTTATATGTTAAATTTCCTTTAACTGCCAGTGTATTATTTTATGGTTTTCACATACTAGCAATGTAACATCAAACCAAATAACAACCAAGGAGGAAATGAATTATGCCAAGTAACACTTCTTCTAACAAAGCAGTTGTACCGGAAGCAAAGGGCGCACTTGACCGTTTCAAATATGAGGTAGCAAACGAGCTGGGTGTTCCGCTTACAGACGGATACAACGGAAACCTGACTTCCAAACAGAACGGATCCGTAGGCGGATATATGGTCAAAAAGATGATCGAGGCGCAGGAGCGTCAGATGTCCGGCAGTTCCCAGGGCGGCCAGCAGTACTAAATCTGTACGCGCAGGTAGTTTCATTGCTATGCTGAGTTGATCTAAGCTCATGCAAAAAAAGATGCTGTCTGACAGAACTGAAAACCTGCCAGGCAACATCTTTTTATTTTATATAAGATCCAAAAGTCTTAAAATCCTATATTCATTTACAGCAATTCCTGTACTTTTCGATATACAACCTCTGCAAATTTCTTATGTCCTGCTGCATTCAGATGTTCCTGATCTGCGTCACAGCAATGTACATAGGATGCTGCCGGAAGGAAACTGATATGACGTTCAGCTGCGATTTTTTCATAAACAGGCTGCAGATTTCTGGAAACGATCACAGACTCTCTGGAAAACTCCTGGTCATATCCTTCCTGCCATACTTTTTCTCCCAGATAGATGGGAGACATGAGAAGGACTTTCGCTCTTGGTGCGTATTCCTGGATCTGATCCAGCAGTCTTGTGATTCCCTTTCCGATTACATCTGCGGATGCTCCAAAAACAGTTTTGCAGTCATTGGTTCCCAGCATTAGAGTGATCACATCCGCCTGGGCATGTGTTTCCAGAAGTGTGGGAAGAAGTGCAGTTCCTTTTCTTCCGTCGCGGAGCGGATCTTCGAAAACCGTTGTTCTTCCGCACAGTCCTTCCTCGATCACGCGATATTCTTCTTTATTCAGTTTTTCCTGGAGAAGGCTTGTCCAGCGTACTCCCCACGGTAGTCTCTCTCTGCTCTCTCCGTCATATCCCCATGTATTGGAATCTCCAAAGCATAATATCTGTTTCATTTTACCATATCCCTATCTATTTAGTATGTTATTACTTGAATGAATAATAACATGCTATTTGGAATTGGTCAAATATGCAAAAGAAATAGCCTGCTATAGGCATTCTCTATAACAGGCCAATATATATATTTTAAAATACTGTTCGATGAAGATTTTGTTTACAGTCCGATAAATCCTGTAACATCTCCGTTGATCACATAATGTGCACCATTATCTTCGGGTTTAATGTAGATTTTGAGATCTTTCAGTTCAGAAGCTTTTTTGCCCATATCCTCTGTCCAGATCTTTTTGATCCTGTCAGCAACCTCTGAAGTATGTATCTCTTTGCCCCAGTACTGAACATATACTTCTGTCACTGGCTCAGCTTTCTTGGCTGCTGTCTTTCTTGTTGTTTTAGTTGCTGTTGTCTTAGCAGCCGCCTTGGTTGTTGTTTTCTTAGCAGCAGTTGTTTTTCGTGTTGTTGTCTTCTTGGCGGCTGTTTTCTTAGCCGGCTCTTCTAATTTTACAGCTGTTGTTTTCTCTTCATCAGATTTTACTTCTGCTGCTTTTACTTCTACTGGTTTCGCAGCAGCAGGTTTTACCTCTGCTGTCTTCTCAGCTGCTTTTGTCTCTACAGAAACTTTTGCATCGTCTGTCTTTGGTGTCTCAGCCTTAACAGCTTTCTCTTCGGATGCGGTTACTACAGATTTTGCAGGAGTCTCGCTTACTGAAGCCGTTTTTACAGTTGTCTTGGTTGCAGCTTTCTTTGTTCTAGCCATGTTTATAGCCTCCTTACAAGGGATTTGTTAATCTTTTCTCATGCAATACAATACTACGATTTGAAAGTTTTGTAAAGAAAAGTTTCAAAAGTCTATTAGTTAAGGCTGTAATTTACAGCATGTACACGATAAGTTACACTGCTTTTACTATATGTCCAGTTATGACGCAGCAGACAATTATGATGACGTCCGTCCCCATCCAGATTACACTCTATCACTTTAAATGAATCACTGTAAACTTCTGTAACGATAGCCGAATGTCCATTATTATTGATGCGCACATAGTCTCCTACCTGAACATTATTATCATATATTCTCTGAAGGCCTGATACTCTCTGCCCTTCCCAGATATCATAAAATACTTTTCTTGCAAACCCATCACACTGGATAGCCCCGTCAAACTTATTGCAATCATACTCGCCATTACCTGGTATCGGATCAATTCCGCTCTGAGTTCCGTGATGTTTGCATGGAACATCACTGATCGTATCCTGAAATCTTTCAGGAGCTCCGCTGCTGTCTAGATTATCTGTCAGATCTGAATAACTGTTTACAACATGGTTCCAAAATTTCCCATCAGGAAATTTGATTTTTTCATCTTCAATTCTCTGCTGCAGATTTTTCTTTTTAATAACAGTAAGATTAACAATTACCGGCTTCGCTGCATTATAAAACGTTGTACTTTTTGTAGTAACTGTGATCTGCACTTCTCTCTGAATATCGTTTTCTTGCCATTCCTTCAAAGTAACCGTTCCATCAGAAGCTACCGATGCAATAGCACTGTTGCTGCTGGAATAAACCAATGTTGCATTCTGATCTGCTTTTGCCCCGAGATTGAATGCTCCATCATAGATCTTACGTTCCTGCTGCTGTACACAGCTGACAGATGGAGTTCCTTTTACCGTAGTGATCGTCAGTTTCCTGGTTGCCGGAGCATAGGAAGAAGATTTCGCTGCAGTGATCTGGATTGTAACTTTTCCAAGCTTCTTTGCCTTTTTAAAGTTCAAATTACCTTTGGAATCCACAGAAACAATACTGGTATCTAAGGACTTATAAGTAAGTTTCCCACCTTCTGAAGGAACTTTGGCACCAAGAGATTTCATTGTAGTGGAATACGCTATTTTTGCCCCATTCTTTACAGCTGTGGTAATATTCTGTCTTTTCAGCACATTAATCTTAATTGCAATATTCTGTGCCTGATAATGTTTGGTCGCCGCAACTTTTACAGTAACTGTTGCCACTCCCTCTCCATTAAGCATAATCTTGCTATTTTTTACAGATGCAATTTTTGCATTAGTGGTTGAATATGTCACTTTTGCAAATTCTTTTTTTCCTGAAACACTGATTTTGTAGGATTTGCCTTTGTCTGTATAAAGTTTTGTAATACTTCCTGGTGTAACTTTTACCGGCTGTTTTGCTTTGCTGATCTTATAAGCTATTTTTTTTGTACCTGTAAAATTGCCCTTTCCTGTGATTTGTAAGGTTGCTGTTCCAGGTTCTTTATTATTAAGATATTTATATGTATAATCTTTTTCATTCTGTAATGAGATCATTCCGGCCGCATTGGCTTTCGGCATATAAATAGAAAATGCGGGAGTTTTTGCCTGTCCATCCCAGGTGTAAATCGTTGTCTTCAAATTAACTTGAACTTTACCGTCAAGACTGCATGCTTTGATGGTAAAATATTTAGAAACAGAATCTTTGTAACTTCCCTTTCCTGTGATTTTTGCAACAGCTTTTGTTCCCGTTTTTGTATTATTAGAATAAGTTACTGTATAATCTGTGCCGCTTTTTAATGTTGTATTTCCAAGTTTAACAGTTACACCTGGCTTCTGCGGACTTCCATTGTAAGTTGCAGTTTTTACAGTTACCTTTGCCGTTTTGATGCTCTTTCTAACTACTGGTTTTGAAGCAACTACCTTTAAAGTGATACATTTACTGTTCGTTGGCATGGTCGTATATTTTTTGCCTGAGCTGTCTGACATGGTAAATGGAAGTTCTATAGAGCACTTCAGGTTCGGGATTGTTTTCAGTGTTTTAAGATTATCCATATAGTACAGCATATATCTTGCATCATTGACGCTAGATGTATTAAACTTACTGAGGTTTAGAGATTCCAGGCTGCTACAGGAGTTAAACATATATCCCATCTTTACCACTTCAGAAGTATTGAAATGGCTCACGTCCACAGCTTTTAACGCATAGCAGCGTGAAAACATTCCTTCCATAGATTTTACTTTTGATGTGTTAAATTCAGAAACATCCAGAGAAGTCATTTTTTTAAGCTCGCCAAACATAGAATTCATATCTACTACCTTGGATGTATCAAAATTCTTAATATTGAGGCTTGTTAAAGACTCATTTCCATAAAACATGAAATACATATTCTGTACATTAGAAGTATTAAAACTGTTCAGATCCAGAGACTTGAGCTTGCTCATAGTACAGAACATTTTGCCCATATCTTCTACATTTGATGTATTAAAGTTTCGTACATTTAACTGTGTAAGACTTTCGCACCGTTCGAACATACCGTTCATATATACAACATTTGCTGTATTGAAATTACTGACATTCAACTGTGTAAGGCTTTCACAGCAATAAAACATCTCCTCCATAGTCGTAACATTCGCTGTATTAAATCTACTGACGTCCAACTGTTTAAGATTCCGACATTCACGGAACATTCCGCTCATCCTTGTCACTCTGGAAGTATTAAAATTCCGGACATTCAGCTGTGTAAGGCTTTCACAGCCTAAAAACATGCTATTCATATCATTAACTTTTGAAGTATCAAATTTACTGACATCCAGAGTTTTTAATTTACTGCAATTTCGGAACATTCCCTGCATATGAGATACATTTCCGGTTTTCAATGAACCAGTATCCAGCTGTGTAAGGCTTTCACAATCTGAGAACATAAAGGCCATATCTGTCACCTTACTGAAATCACAGTTTTTAAAAGTGATCCTGGTAAGATTCCTGCATCCCTTAAACATAGCTCTTGTCTTTGTGATTCCGGAAATTTCAACTATGGCTGTTTTAATATCATCCTGCCATTTACTCCAGCCCCTTTCTGCATCCCAATAATAATCTGAGGTATCATAGTCACCGTTTCCTTTTAATGTAAGACATCCGGATGTATCAATTGACCAGGCAATATCTCCGGTGATTCCTCCATCCATCATGCTTGCGGAAGCACTTACAGCATCTTCTTCTCCATCAGAAAAGTCATCACTTTCTGCCATTTCTTCTGTTTCCGGTTCTTCCGAAAGATTTTCAGTGTCCTCCGACATTTCTATATTATCCGCTTCTTCCGGCTCTTCTTCTAATTCCTGTTCTGTGCTATCAGGTAATTCTGCTGCTTCATCGTCTGCTGAGATTCCATCTTCAAAAATATCTTCCTCAGAAAAACTTTCCTCTGGACTGTCAGTCTCCTCATTTACATTTTCCTGGACTGTTTCCGGTTCTGTCTCTGAAGCCATGGTTATCCCTGCATTGCCAAAGATCATAGACCCTGATAAAACGACACACAGAAGTTTTTTGATCATTTTTCTCCTCATCCTGTTTTCTCCCTTTTTCTTTTTATACTAAAACGAAGTTCTGATTCTTCGCTTTGCTCCATCCAATTAGATCCCCAGATTTTCCAGTTCTTCACTCATATACCCCTTGAGATGCTCCTTTAAAGCCTTATGCTGAGGCAGGATAAGATCAAAATCCAGTGCCAGGATCTCACCAGCTGCTTCACTTGCATTTTTCAGGATTCCCGCATCATTGTAGATATCACCGATCTTAAATTCCATCAGTCCGCTCTGGCGGATACCGAAAAGATCTCCTGGGCCCCGAAGCTTCAGATCTTCTCCGGCTATATAAAATCCATCATTGGATTCATTGAGGATCTTCAGACGTTTAGAAGTATTTTCTTCATTATTTCCCTGGATAAAAATGCAGTAAGACTGATGCTCTCCACGCCCTACACGGCCCCGAAGCTGATGAAGCTGGGCAAGCCCGAAACGTTCTGCATTTTCTACCATCATGACGGTAGCATTTGGCACATTCACTCCAACCTCCACAACTGTGGTAGATACCAGTACCTGGATCTCGCCGGAAGCAAACGCCTCCATGATCCTGTTTTTCTCTTTTGGCTTCATCTTTCCGTGAAGGATTTCTACTTTGATCTCCCCCGGAAGGATCTCCTGAAGCCTTCTGGCATAATCTGTAACATTCTCTGCCTCCAGGCCTTCGCTCTCTTCCACCATAGGACAGATCACATAAGCCTGCCTTCCCATCTGCACCTGCTTTTCAATAAAAGAATACGCCTTGGGACGGTAGGAAGTTCCTACTACGCAATTCTTGATCGGAAGTCTTTTTGCAGGAAGCTCGTCAATGATCGAAATATCCAGATCTCCGTATAAAATGATCGCCAGTGTCCGGGGAATGGGGGTTGCGCTCATAACAAGTACATGAGGCGGATTTCCTCTGGTCGTCAGCGCTTCCCTCTGGCGAACGCCGAATCTGTGCTGCTCATCTGTGATCACAAGCCCCAGATTCTTATATTCCACCTTTTCCTGGATCAGGGCATGAGTTCCGATGATCACATTCACTTCACCGTCTGCAATCTTCTGATAGATCTCACGCTTCTGTCTGGCTGTGGTAGATCCTGTCAGAAGCACCGGATGGCAGGAAGCGATATTCTGTTCTTCCATCAGCCTCAGAAAGCCTTCGTAATGCTGATTTGCCAGAACCTCTGTCGGTACCATCAATGCACTCTGAAATCCATTCTCTGCTGAAAGTACCATAGCTAAAAATGCGATCACGGTCTTGCCGCTACCAACATCCCCCTGTACAAGCCTGGACATCAGCTTATGACCGCTCAGATCCCGTTCGATCTCATGCCAGACATTCTTCTGGGCTCCGGTCAGGTCATAGGGAAGCCCTTCTATGATCTCCTCGGTTGTCCATACTGGTTTCATTGGAAAAGTGTTTGGAGCCTCTTCTGTTTTCTCCTTCAAGAGCTGTATTGCCAGCACAAAAAGCAGAAATTCATCGAATACCAGACGTTTCCTGGCTGTGAGAAGCTCCTGCATATTTTTCGGAAAATGAACAGTCCGGATCGCATAATTAGCATCTGCGAGCTGATAGCGTTCCCGTATCTCCTCCGGCAGATATTCCCCATGGAGAGGCCTTGTATCCAAAATCTGATGGACCAACTTCGTGATCATCTTGTTGGAAAGTCCTTTCGTCAGACCATATACAGGCTGCATACTGTGAATGATCTCCTCATAAGCTGCCGGGGTAAAAATCTCCGGATGTTCCATCTGCGGACGGCCTTTTTTTCTGATGATCTTTCCTCTGAGGATAAACACACTGCCCTTTTTGAGTGTTCCCCTCAAATAAGGCGCATTGAACCAGGCAACCGGCAATCGGCCGCTTGCATCTGCCACAGTTGTTGTCAGAACCTGGAGATTGCGTATCTGGTTAATATAAATACCTGTTGCTATAGTGGCACGGATAGAGACTGTTTTGTCCTCCTCTGCTGATGCAATCTCCACAGGCTCCTCATATATATCGTAAGTCCGCGGATAATAACGGAGAAGCTCTTCCGCAGTCGTGATCCCGATCTTCTGGAAAAGCTTCTCTGTTTTCTCACCCACGCCTTTTAATTCACGTAAAGGTGTCTTATCATTCATTTTTTGTGCTCTTTATTCTACAGAAATCAGATAGTAGTAAATTGGCTGTCCACCCTGGTTCAGCTCAACCTCGCACTCCGGATATTTCTCGGTAAGAGAATCAGAAAGTGCCTCTGCATCTTCCTCAGATACATCTTCACCATAGTAAACACTGATGATCTCAGATTCCTCGTCAACCATCTCTGCTACCATCTCCTCCGCTACCTGAAGTCGATCTCTGCCTACTGCAAGGATACCTGCATCACCGATTCCCATGATATCTCCCTCATGGATTTCCTTGTCATCAATACGTGTATCACGGACTGCATAAGTAATCTGTCCGGTCTTCACTCTGGAAATCGCATCGGTCATGGAAGCAAGGTTCTCCTCGCTGCCCTTCTCCGGAACAAAGCTGATCATTGCGGAAATTCCCTGTGGGATTGTCTTGGTTGGTACTACAATGATCTCCTTGTCCTCAGTCAGATCTCTTGCCTGGTTAGCTGCAAGGATAATATTCTTGTTATTCGGGAAAATATAAATTGTTTTTGCATTTACTTTCTCAATAGCATTGAGCATGTCTTCGGTACTCGGATTCATAGTCTGACCGCCTTCGATCAGATAATCTACGCCAAGCTCACGGAAAATCTGAGAAAGTCCCTCACCTACGGATACGGAAATAAATCCATGATCCTTTGGTGGTTCTTTGTTTTCTGCCTGTTCTTTTGCAAGTTTTTCCGCATCTTTGATCAGTTTTTCCTGATGTTCTTCTCTCATATTGTCAATCTTCATACGGGAAAGCTGACCATACGTGAGTGCGCGTTCAAAAGCCTGTCCCGGATGATTGGTGTGTACGTGTACCTTGACAATCTCATCATCAGCTACCAAAACAATGGAATCACCGATGGAATCCAGAAATTCACGGAAACGGTCGATCTCATCCTGTGGAAGCGGTTTTTCAAGAAGGATAATAAACTCTGTACAATATCCAAATTTGATATCTGCCTCTGCCTGAGGAGAAATCTTTGTGATCTTAGGAGCTGCTGCTTCAAACTGGGAATAATCCACTTCTTTTCCATGATATCCGTCGATGGCACCACGGAAAACTTCCAGAAGTCCCTGTCCGCCAGAATCCACAACACCTGCTTCTTTCAAGACTGGAAGCATCTCCGGTGTTCTGGCAAGAGTTTCCTCTGCATGCTGAAAGATCCCGTCGAAAAAAGCATCCAGATCTTCTGCAGCATCAGCAAGCTCTGCTGCTCTGTCTGCTGCAGCTCTGGCTACAGTAAGAATGGTTCCCTCTTTTGGTTTCATAACTGCCTTGTATGCAGTTTCAACGCCTCGCTCCATAGCTGCGGCAATGGCAGGTGCATCCAGATCTGTAAGTTTACGCACACCTCTGGTAAATCCGCGCAGAAGCTGTGACAGGATAACACCAGAATTACCTCTGGCTCCACGGAGGGAACCGGAAGAAATTGCCTTTGCCAGGGATTCCATATCCGGATCTGTAAGAGCACCTACTTCAGAAGCAGCAGACATGATGGTAAGCGTCATATTGGTTCCCGTATCTCCATCAGGTACAGGAAACACATTCAGTTCATTGATCCACTCTTTCTTCGCTTCCAGATTCTTTGCTCCGGACAGAAACATTCTGGAAAGTATTTTAGCATCTATGGTTTTGTTATTCACCACAAGTTCCTCCTCTAAAACTAATCTATTGCACGCACGCCCTCAACCATAATGTTGATCTTTTCAATCTCCATTCCTGTAAAGGCTTCGACTTTATATTTTACATTGTTGACAAGATTGTCCGCAATAGTACTGATATTCACGCCATATGCTACGATGACATGAAAATTCAGCCGGATCTTATTATCATCCGTGATCTTAACACTGATACCATGTTTCAGGCTGTCAATACGCAAAAGCTTGACCAGGCCATCCTTCATACTGATAGCTGCCATTCCGATGATACCAAAACACTCTACCGCCACACTGCCGGCATAAGTCGCAATGACATCTGTATCAATTACGATCTGACCCAATCCGGAATCTATACGTCCATTCATATGGTTACCTCCATTGTTTCATTCAGATTAAATTATATAAAACTATTATAACCTTTTTTTTATAATTACGCAATGATAGAGTTCAACTTGTTTTATCTTATAGAAAATTAAGCTCATCCACTCTATTGAAGGGAAACCCCGGATTGTGATGGAGCATGCCGACCGATACTATGAAGCCGGTTTTTCTTTTTCGTTTATCTACTTATAATCCTTTTACAAACGCAACTGCATTTTTTATATCTTCTTCATCTGGATGCCCTTTTGCAATTCCACCAACCAGTTTAAATGGACCAAATGTGTCATAACCTTTGCACCCGAATTTTCCTATCACTTTAGAACGCTTCTTATCCAAAATCTGCTCTATGGATTTATAATTGGCACTTCCACCATAAGTACAGATCAGAAATACCTTTTTGTCATCCGGTAGATTCTTCTCTGCAAATCCCAATATCGACTGATGAAATTTTGAAAAATAGATTCCTGATGCAAACCCAATCATATCATAACTGCTCAGATCTGCATCGGGTTGTTTTACAGCATCGATCAAATCGATCTGGCACGCTTCTGATACACTTTTTACTAATTTTTCTGTATTTCCATGATGTACAGATGCATATACGATTGCTTTTCTCATTTGTTTTCCTTTCTGCCTGCGCCATCAATCAGGTCATAACTCATGTCCAAAAAGTCCAGTATCTTTGCTTTACTGACCGAACCATCCAGTAAAATCGTGATCCAGTGCTGCTTGTTCATATGGTATCCAGGTAAAAATCCATGCGTCTGAATAATCATATTCGTCATGTCCGGATCACACTTTACATCCATGATATCAACCGGATCTTTTCCTTCTAATCCCAGTTTTGATTTTTCAATAGTCATGATCACTGCATACCATTTTCCGTTTTTATGTCGGAGTACTGCACTGTCTGGCGATTTACTCCATAAATATTCTGGGACTGTTCCGTACTGTTTCTGCACATATTTAAAGATTTCTTCCGTCTTCACAATCTATTCAACTCCTGACGTTTCTGATATCCTGCCTATAATCATACCACATTTTCGGATTCCGAACTACCTGCCAAATTCTTTTGCATTTTCCCGGTTTTCCTATTCTCATATGCCAGTTCAGCAAGAATATGTTCTATTCAGCTTCAGGAAAGAGACCAGGCCAAAGAAAAAACGATAAATTAATTCGCACTGGGTAATTTTCTATGTTTCAAATTGATCTAAACCATACACACAACGCTTAATTCCACCATGATCCGCCCTGTTCCCGGAGGTATGGAATACTTTCCTTAAAACTCTTTGCAGAATTTTTGATAAATTTCCTTTTTTTGCTTGCAAAAGAGCAATTCATCTGTTAAAATGGTGACTGTTGATAAAAGGAGGTGCTATTCATGGCTAAATGTGCAATCTGCGATAAAGGAGCTCATTTCGGAAACAATGTGAGTCATTCCCATAGAAGATCCAACAAAATGTGGAAATCTAACGTTAAATCCGTCAGAGTAAAAACAACTGCCGGCGGAGCAAAGAAAATGTATGTATGTACTTCTTGTTTAAGATCCGGAAAAGTTGAAAGAGCGTAAGTAATATCGTATGCCCCCGTAGAATGCGGGGGCTGTTTTTTTATCTTTAAGACAGATAAATTACAAGCGGGAAGTATGCCAGGTGCACACTTCCCGCTTATCTGCAAAACATATGATATCCGCATAGCAGACATATGACTGCCATTGCGATCACAATAAAATTCTCTGTAATAAGGATACCAAGAACCATGCCCACACCAATAAAAAACAGCATAAAACCAGTTAGCTTTCCCACTCCTGTCTGCTCATTTCCTGTTTTTTATTACAGTATATGCATGAAATCTAAATGGAATACTACTCTTCTTTCCCGTCTGTATCCTCGGCATTGCCTGCACCTGGTGCAAAACGGTTCACAAAATCCGGCACCATATCCAGAACCTTGGTAAGGCCATCCTGATTTTTTACGTTTACAAGTTTGGTGCTTCCATTCTGGATCACAAGCACTGCACAGGGAGACATCTTTCCGGCAAGACCTCCGCCGCCATTGTTCTTCTTGTCCCCTTCAAAAGCTCCGGCTCCCACGCCGAAGGATACATCGACCAGAGGAAGGATAATGGTATCGCCTACATGAATGGCATCGCCAACCACTGTCTTGGCCGATACAAAGCCATCCATTCCTTTAAATAATGAATTCACGGTATCTTTGAAATTATTCTCTTTCTCCATGATTTACCTCCTTATGTCTCCATCGGTGGATGACGTATTTTATATTTTTATTGAAATAAAGCTTCGCTGCTGTTGTGAGAACTACAATTCCATAAATCCTTCCCTTTAACATGATCTCTCCCTCAAGAACATTTTCATTATCAAAAAGGGGCGCTGCTTCGATCTTGTTTTTATGAAAAGGAATCGTCATTCCTAATACAGCCAATACCATACCTGTAACTGCCGGATCTTCATTGCCAAATGTGATCTTTCCGGTGATCCTTGTCGGAAGCACATGATAAATCAGTTTTTTTGCATTTTTCCACAGAAAGGAAAGAGCCTCTCTGGTTCGGGGATGGTCTAAAAATTCCTTCCACCAGTTTATCTTATCACAGAAATTCCGGATTG
This sequence comes from Blautia sp. DFI.9.10, assembly GCF_024461705.1. NCBI lineage: Bacteria > Bacillati > Bacillota > Clostridia > Lachnospirales > Lachnospiraceae > Blautia > Blautia sp. DFI.9.10. The sequence goes on along the minus strand of NZ_JANGAA010000017.1, from coordinate 11,242 downwards.
TTAATGCAAGACTTTGAATTTTTTTCAGAATCCTTTTGGGGATTCCAAGAAAATTCTGTACGATTCGGAACAGCTTTCCAACTGTCATTTTTATTTTTCCCACTATATTCAAAATTAAATCTGCAATCTTTGTCCGAAGCCTCTTTTCATCTTCCGATATTTCTTCGGAAATCGATATCGGCTCCATTATTACATTTTCCGAAATTTCATTTATATCTTCAACAGTATCTTCCTGAGGCTCAGACATTTGCAGCTCTGCGGTATCGTTCTGATTTTCGCTTTTTGATGTCTTTTCATGACTTCCAGAAGCCTCTGTCTGTTTTTTTGCATTTTGATTTCCGGAGTTGGAAAGAGCTCTTGGTTTCTTTTTTTTACGAAACAGATTTTTAAATTTTTCCAAAGGAATCCCTAACAAACATATTTTTGTTTTCAGAACGCCCTGCTCCCAGAATACCTGTGCAGAAATTATATGAAGCAGCCAGCTCACTTCACCGAAAGCATGTATTTCCCGAAGACTATCCGTACGGTCTTTTTTTAAATTCCCTCTGTATCTGATTGGACAAAATAAAAGAAGCAGCAGGATCAGAAAGATCAGCCCGATCAGAATCCCCAGAAGGATCAATATCCATTTTATTATCAGCCATAATATATGCAGCATTGGTTCACCTGTTTTTCAGATATTCTTTTATTTTAAAATTTCCAGTTTCGGTATAAACCTGTTCGATCATATCCTGTACCATCTGTATAGCACCGGATTTTCCTCTAGCCATTCCAACGATCAAAGGACAGGTGGCTCTGGCGCTTCGCTGTACAAGCATGCCTGCGGGAAGAATTTCCAAAATATTTCCGGGATTATCAGACAAAGTAACAACGTAGATATCCGGCACGAATTTACCAGCAGTGATCCTGGTTCTTATTCTAGTAGGATTTTTTACATCATTTCCTATGTAATAGTTTTTCATCCATTTCAGCAATCTGCCCTCACCTCCGTTATAATGCCAAACAGGGCTGCGTATGTACACAGCCCTGTCCTGTTGTTAAAAATACTTCTGCTGTTTCGCCCAGACGCCTTCACTTCGCATTTCCAGATACTCCTGATAGGCCTGTTCCACGATATGCTTCTCGTTGGAAAAACGGAGAAGATGATAGATCTCATGAAACTTATAGTATCCGGAATCTACAAAATATTCCTCTCGCTGGGGTTTGCTATGATAATTATCAGCTATCATGAGATACCAGTGTACCTCTTTCATTACCACATCCTCCGGAACGGTGAAATTATACTGGCTCTTACCGATATATTTCACGATAGAGGCCCGAACACCTGCTTCTTCCATTACTTCACGTAAAGCAGTCTGTTCAAAAGTCTCTCCTTTTTCTACAGTTCCTTTGGGAAGCACCCATCCTTCATAACGGTTCCTGTAGGATTTATACAATGCCAGAATCTTACCCCGATGAATTACCACACCGCCACAGCTTGTTGCTTCTATCATATTGCAATCCTCCTGTAATGCGTGTGTCTTTTGCACTGGCTATAGTATACCTCTTTTTTACCTTATAGGCAAGGGGCAAGAAGCAGATACTGTTCTCAATTTAATCGAAATAATATGCATCAAAAACATCTGCCGCAATGGGAACTGCCGCTTCACTTCCGGTTCCGCCGTTTTCCACGATCACTGCAATGGCGATATCCGGGTCATCTACATTAGAATAACCCACAAACCAGGAATGACTGGAGCCATTTTCATCAAACTCCGCAGAACCGGTCTTTCCGGCAACAGTATATCCTCGTCCGTTCAATGCGGAAGCCGTACCGTTTTCAACTACATTTTTCATTAGTTTTCCAAGGATATTGGCTTCATTTCTTGTCATCAGACGTTTGTATTCTGTTTTTTCTGTTTCCCTGACCGTATCACCGGAATTATTCACGATCTTATCGATCATAGTTGGCTTCATCAGTACACCATCATTGGCGATGGCACTTGTGATCAATGCCATATGCATCGGAGAAACAAGAGTGTTACCCTGGCCGATCGAGGTCTGCATCACAAGTGCGTTCGGAGAATCATTATCAAGGGTAAAACGGCTGGTTTTATAGGAATTCAGCGGAAGAGCCTTATTAAAGAGCAGATCCTCTGCAGTACTTTTCAGAGTACCTCCTCCCAGACCAAGTCCCATATCTGCAAATGCACAGTTACAGGAATGTGCAAATGCGGAATAAAAATCCTCCTGTCCATGTACTGCACCATTGTAACACTGGATCGTGTGGTCATCCACTGTGATACTTCCCTGACACAGATAGGAATATCCCTCCAGTGATCCCTTTTGCCTGAAATAATCCAGTGCCGTGACAATCTTAAATGTTGATCCCGGAGGATAAGCTCCATTGGTTGCACGGTTTAAAAGGCTGCTGTTACTTTCATCATTAACAAGGGTATCCCAGTTCTGTGCGATCGTGTTCGGATCAAAATCCGGTTTGCTCACCATAGCCAGGATACGTCCGGTGGATGGTTCCAGTACAACTACCGCTCCTCTGCGGTCTCCCAGAGAATTGTATGCCGTTGTCTGAAGATCTGCATTCAGACTGGAGATCACGGTATCACCCTGATTCTTTTTTCCCAGGAATTCATTTTTCATCTGTTCCAGAAAAAATGAATGGGAAGTGAGAAGCTGGAAATTTGCTTCCGATTCCAAACCACTCTTACCATTGGTATCATATCCTACTGCATGTGCAAAAATATTGGAAAACGGATACGTTCTCTCTTCTGTTCCATCTTCATACACATTGGTCTGTGCCAGGACCTCACCATCCGAAGACTGGATACTTCCACGTACTACACGGTCCGAAAATGTATCCTGACGGGTGTTGTACGGGCTGTTGATAAAATCTTCGCTTTTTATGGCGTCAAAATAGACCAGATATCCGATCAAACTGACAAAGATCAATATAAAGAAGGCCGATACAAAAGTTAAAGGCCGGTTCTTTTTTCTACGGAGTCTGGCGATTTCTCTTTCTCTCAGGCGTTGCTCTCTTTCCTCTTCTTTCAATCGTTTCTTTTCGCTGCGTTTCAATTTGTTCGTCCTCATCTTCCCTCAGAATATACAGTCCCTGAATGATCGCAAGCATCAGGATGGTACACATGACAGAACTGCCTCCGTAACTCACCAGCGGAAGTGTAACTCCTGTCATTGGAATAAACTTGGTTGCACCGCCAATGGTCAGAAATACCTGAAAAGCATATTCCGTTCCGAGCCCCAGTGCGATCAGTTTATAAAACGGATTCCTGATCTTTAGTGCAATAGTAACGATCATCAGAAAAAAGCTTGTGCATACAAGAATCAGGCAGATGGCAAAAATGCCACCCAGTTCCTCGCAAATAGCACTGAAGATAAAATCATTTTTTACGACCGGGATCTTCTCTGGAGAGCCCTGACAAAGTCCCATTCCAAACCAGCCTCCGGTTCCGATCGCAAACAGAGACTGCACGATCTGATAACCTTCATTTTGATAGACAGCCATCGGATCCTTCCAGGCACTGACTCGCTGACGGACATGTCCAAAAAGATGATATGCGATCACCGAACCAACGCATCCTCCGCCAAGTCCCAAAAATAAATAGCTCGGATTTCTGGTTGCCACATAGATCAGTACAAGGTAGGTGACAAAAAAGATTACTGCACTACCCAGATCCCTGGAAAGAACCAGGATCCCTACATGGATCACTGCAACGATCGTAGCCAGTACTACTTTGCGAAAATCCACCTTGGTACACAGAAGTGATGCCATAAAAAATACGAAGGTTATCTTGATCACCTCGGAAGGCTGGATTCCCATAAGAGAAAGCTTTGCACCGTAGCTTGTGCTTGCCAGAACAAGAACTGCCGCCAGAAGTACAATACCAATTCCGGCATAAGCCCATGTAAGATCCTTTAAAAATTTCATTTTTCGTATCATTACCGGTATCACCAGTGATACTGCACTACCTGCGGCCACGATCAGAAGCTGCTTAGTTGCAGACGGAAGTGAAAGCCGGCAGAGCATGATAAATCCTACGCTCAGGAGCATACACATATTATTTAAAAGAAGCAGCGATGCATTCTGATAAATAATTCGATAAAGGATCTGGATCGCTGCAAAAAAGATCATCATTTCGATATAGAACAGGATGACCCTGAAATCCATGCTTTTTAAATAGATCACAAGAAATGCTGTAAAATCAATAAAAAAGATCATGGTCAGCTGCTGATGGAGCAGTTCTCTCTTTTCTTCCTCATCCTGCCGCCACACCATATAAAAACAATGAAAGGTATAGACGATCATCAATGTGAGGATCACATACTTAGATAATTCTGTAATTACATTAATCATACACTTTTACTCGGCTCCTCTTTTAAAATGGCCTTTTGTATACCTGCGTCCGGAAGGTTTTCCGTTTTCCTGATAAACCGTCCGGAATTCTTTCAGGATCGCTTTTGCTTTCTCTGGCTCTTCGATCGTAAATGCCAGTCGCAAAGAGTGAAGGTTCAGTTTTTTTACCTGATCTTTTTCACCCGGAAGTCCGTAAGGAATGCTATTATAAATGATATTATAACAGTATTTTGCTTTTTCGGAGATGTTTTTTCCCCATGGATCACAACTGCATTTTACCGGAAATTCACTGTTATAGCGGTCTTTCAGATAAGCCGTCTCATATTTTCCTGTACATCCGAAAAGATTCTTCCTTACACACTGCGCGGAAAGCATCAGTGGGATATAACCATATAAAAGCAGCTCCGAAGAAGTATTATCTCTATGTTTCAGTTCACCCTCATTCAACTCAAGGGGGACTGTATTTCGAAGAACTCCCTCTTCCCGCCAGAAATCAACACTCTGATCATTCCAGGTATACATGGATGCATCCAGGATACATTTTTCGCCATATCCCATTTTTTTCAGTACGGCGTAAGATTCCAGGTTTCTTACCAGAAAGCCCTTCATACCCTGCTCCAACCATTTTTGAGCTGATCGAAGCCACTTTTCGGGGATTTCTCCGCGATGGATATGTGGAGTAGAAAGATATAATTCACTGCTTGCAGCAAGTTCCGGTGAAAAATATTTTTCCATAGTATCAAAAGGAAAATAAAAACCTGTAATCCCCGGTTCGTTCAAAAGTACTTCCGCAGTATCCGAACGTTCACAGGATACATACACAGGCAGGCTGTCTGTTACCCTTCTGTGGCAGGCAGCCTGATCCTTAGATTTCGTCGGCTGCTTCGTAACCTGTGCTCTCTTCTGACATCCGATCAGTGCTTCTCGCAGCTGACTCAGAGCATCTCTTCGTACTTCATTGAGAACTTTAACCGGAACAAAAATCCTTCCATTTATTTCAATGTTCAGATCCTCCCACTGAAAATCTGTATTTCCCAGTTTCTCCATCTGCTGACGGATCCTCTGTTCTTCCATTGGCTGATTTTTAGCAAACTGTACCTCACCGCCCATAGCAGTTACTGTCTGGCCCTTGCAGGTTATTTCCAGTATAACAGGACTTTCAGGAGAAAGTATTAAATTCCCATGAATTTTTTCTTTTATTTTTCTGATCTCCGGCTGGATATTACCGGATTTTTTTTCATTGGCAAAAGCCATCATTTCCGGCCCGCGATACATATCATAGTATCCTTTGCAGGATCCTCCCCGACTGAAAAGCTCAAGAAGATACTTCCGATCGTTTTCCTGAACGTGATATTCTTTTCCACTTAAATACATATCCAGATATTTTCGATATACTGCCGTGACGCCCGCTGTGTACGCCGGCTGTTTCATACGCCCTTCGATCTTCAGAGACATAACACCCGCCTCCAGGATATCCGGAAGAATATCCAGAGTGCAGATATCTTTCAGGCTTAATGCACAAAAATCCTTGTCTCCTTTATATTTTCTGTGATCCATGGTTACACTGTAAGGAAGCCTGCATGGCTGTGCACAGCGGCCACGGTTTCCGCTTCTTCCACCGAAAATACTGCTCATCAGACACTGGCCGGAATAGCTGTAACAGAGAGCTCCATGGATAAAAGTCTCTATTTCCAGAGGACTTGCCTTATGCATGGCAGATATCTCTTCCAGGGAAAGCTCTCTGGCCGGAACCACACGCGTTGCTCCCTTTTCCTCCAGAAACCGCATTCCCTCCGGTCCGGTTACTGTCATCTGTGTGCTTGCGTGAATATCCAGATCCGGAAAATTCCGGCGTATAAAAGAAAATACTCCCAGATCCTGTACGATCACCGCATCCAGCCCTGCCTCATAATACGGAAGCAGATATTCAAACAGCTGATCATCCAGTTCACGGTTCTTCAAAAGTGTATTCACAGTAAGATATAATTTACGGTTATGGATATGTGCGGTCTCAATGGCAGTGATCAGCTCTTCCTGGGTGAAGTTCTGCGCATAAGCTCTTGCTCCAAAAGCCGGTCCCCCTACATATACCGCATCAGCCCCGGCACCAATAGCTGCCTCAAAGCTTTCATAAGAACCTGCCGGCGAGAGCAGTTCTGTTATCATATTTTTCACAGTATTCCCTCATCTCCCATCTGTTAATCAATCCGATGACCATAAAACAAAAGAGGATTACCGAAGCAATCCCCCCTCCTTATTTAAGCAGTTCATCAAGTTCTTTCTCCAGCTCCTTCACCTTACCGTCCAGAAGATTCTTCTGTTCCTGAGCTTCCTGTTCTGCCTTCTTCGCCTCTTCAATCTGCATTTTCAAAGAGATCAGTTCATGTTTCAGATCATACATCTCCTGGTCTTTCTGCTGCAGATCCTGTTCAAAAATCTCCGCCTGTTTTTTTGCCTTAAAATAATCATCTGTAATATTCAGACTGAGCAGTGTATGCTTGGTCTCCATGGCCTGTCTGGAGTATCCCGGCATCTGACTCAGCTCACTGATCTTATTATTCATATAGGCTGCAACCTTCTGAAAATATTCCTCGGACTCATACCCGCCCAGAGTAATGATCTTTCCATCGATAACAACCTGTGCTGTATTCTTTACCGCCATTCGTAAAGCCTCCTGAATTTATCTGTTACTGGTAATTTCCTCAATAACATTCCTCTGCATTGCCGGTCTTACAACCCGCAATTTCTTTTATTATAACTGATTCCCGCAAAAATGTATAGAAGTTTTTCTATTATTTTGTCGATTACAATATTTTCCTTAAAAATGCAAATGTTTTTCTCAATTATGAGTGTTGGCTTTCATGTGTTCGATCACCCTTTTCCAGGAATCAATACCGCAGGTTCCACTTACCTTTACGCCTGTGTTTTTCTGGAAAACTTTCAGAGATGCTTCTGTATCGTCTCCGAAATGGCCATCCACAGTAACACCAAGTACAGACTGCAGCACGGAAACTGCAACGCCGGAATCCCCTTTCCGGATGATCGGAAGCTGGGTCTCAAATTTTCCTGTCAGAACTACTGCCTTTTTTGAAGTCTGCACAGGATACACTGCTTTTCCGTTCCAATCATAGATGGTGTAGCCCTGTTTCCACTCTTTCTTTGCATTCTCAAGGCTCTTGTATGCTCCAATCTGGCTCTTGCTGTCAGCCCAGGACTTTCTTGTGCGATAATACTTGTCTACCGTTGGCGTGGTGGTCTCAGCTCCGATCAGCTGCTTGAACCGGTTCCAGTCACCTTTTGCACGGATCGCTGACGGGCAGTTCTTTGCGCATACATCATAATGCTGCACAACTCTGTCTGCCGGGATTCCCAGCTGTTTCATAAGCTGTTTGCACAACCGGACTGTATTCTGGAAAGCTTTCTCATAATTATAGCCAGCCTGGACACACATCTCGATTCCTACTGAATTTCTGTTGTTGACAGTACCAAACAGCCGACCGCCGTAGTTAACCCCTACGTGCCATGCGCCACGGTTATACGGAAGCGCCTGATATGCCTCTGTGTCATCCACATATACATGTGCAGAATAGCCTTTAAAGTTTCCATCATGTTGAGCCTTAGCATGTGCTTTCGCATTTGCACCCTTGGCATAGTTATCTGTGTTGTGAATTACGATATATGCCGGTTTATGACCTGCATAGCTGTTGTTGTTACTGATAAGACTTGTGTTGATATTCATGGTTGTACTCTCCTTTTCTGTTTTTGATGTCTTATTTGATGCCTTAATAGATAATATGCCATTCAAAATGCTGATGATCTTCTGACCATAATTCCTGCCGGATACCTGAGCTTTTCCCATAATCTTTAACATATGTTTCCTCCAATAAAAAAAGACGATTACTCGCCTCCTAAAAATACTTGAATTATTTTTTTCGAAATGGTATATTGATAATACAAAGGAACAACCGCCCACAAGGGGTTGAACTCAGTGAATAGCGAAATAGAAATTCCACCCTACACTCAGCCAAAGTTTTGGGGTGGTTTTTCTATGTAGAAAATTACTTACAAAACGTCAAAACGAACGTAAGCAATGCCAGAATGAACATACCAAAAGCCATGAGGTCTTTGAAATCAAAATGATTCTTGTCCATCAGCACCACCTCCATTCTATGTAGAATAGAGGTCAGCCACCCTGCAACACGATTGCTCCGTGTTCTATATTATCATATCGTCCTTTGATGTTCAACGAATTTCACAAAGGGATCACTCGCCCTCTGAATCTTTGTATTTCGTCCTGTCCCAGATACCTTTTACTTTTTCCCAACCGCCGGTCGCAACCAAATACACTACAAACGCCGCAATAATCGATGCGAAAATATAATACCAGGTGACAGCTGTCTTATAATACGTGCACAGGACTGCCAGTGCCACCGGACACAGGATCAGTGATGTGACCAGTGCTACAATACTTGTCGGGATCTTATTAAGTCCCGGGAGCTCTTTGATCACCTGCACAATAATCGATACCAGGAACGCCAGCACCCCGATCAGCGCCAGACCATATGTTACATACTGCATCATTACATTTACATTCATGTTCATTCTCCTTTTCTTTCCAGATCTTCTATTCTATGACATGAGCAAATGATTGTTTCCATGTAGTGTTTCCCTTCTCCGACTGTTGCACCGGCGCAATTACAGTTTAAAGCACATGTTTTGAAATTTCTTATAAGCATCAAAGTATAACTCGTGCTTATCTCCGTTATATGTCAGCTCATAATACATTCCATCCGGCACAGTCGTGCTCAGAAGTGCTTTACTGTTCTGTAATGTCTTACAACTCCATACCACGTACACATACTGTACTGTGATCTGTTTTCCATCGATCTTATCCATGTGTGAATTGGTATATTCAGCTACTTTTACTTTGCAAAGTCTTAAAAATTCTTCATTTCCCATTCCTTACCTCCTACACATGGTCAATTCTCGGAATTCCATACTCAACTGCACGCTCATGTTCGATCTTGCATCCTCTTGCTTTCTGCCAGTCTTTTGCAAAATAGGCGATATCGGCATCAGATAAAAACTCCAGGGACTTTCCAATGAACCACAGAGGTTTTGCTCCTACCGGTGCTGACTGGAAGAAAGAATCAATAACCTCTACAGGTTCTCTCAACAACTCTTCTGCCGCTTTGATTGCCACCTTTCGCTCTGCAAGAATCTCCTCGTCTGCTTTGCCACTCATTGGCTGACTGATAAATAATTTCTTCATTTCTTGTCCTCTCTTTCTTAAAAAAGTGTATAAAAATACCACCTGTCATTTTCTGACTGGTGGATAATTATTGTTTATTTTAAGTCTTGCATTCTTGTGTATATTATCGTAAAATACACATAAGATATCTTAATAAGAACCATTCGCAGTACCCATGATCTTTTAGATCGTACAGCTGAATGGTTCTTATTTTTTATTTCTTTGATAAACACCAATTATTTTTCTATCCTTGTACAATGCGATCTCTTCCAAAAAAGGAGAGATGTGTTGATCTGAACAGATTATTGACCTGCTCCATTATTTCGCCCTCTTTCAGCGGGCAATCCGTTATATCAAAAATAAAGTTTCCTGCCTGGCGCTTTTTCTTTTTTACCGCATTATACAGAACGTTTTTTCACCTGTGCTAATAGTCTTCAATTCAGATTCTCTGGTAACTCAGTTACCGAGTAATTCACTTTTTTTATGACCTTTACTTTGTCGATAAATCAGGACGAGGATATCCAAGATGGGTATATGCCAGCACGGAAGCCATTCTTCCACGTGGAGTTCTGTTAAGGAAACCTGTCTGCAAAAGATAGGGTTCATACACGTCTTCCAGTGTTCCGGAGTCTTCTCCGATCGATGCGGCAAGTGTTTCAAGCCCCACGGGGCCGCCCTGAAAATTCAGGATCAAGGTCTGGAGAATGCGGCGGTCTGTTTTATCAAGGCCATACTGATCTACTTCCAGAAGATCCAATGCGAAGCAGGCAACATCGTAGGTGATCACACCATTATACTTCACCTGGGCGAAATCACGTACTCTCTTCAGAAGACGGTTGGCCAGACGGGGGGTTCCTCTGGAACGCTTGGCGATCTCGGCAGCTCCATTGGGTTCGATTTCCACGCCAAGCACCTGAGCGGAACGTAGAATGATCGTCGTCAGTTCTTTTTTATCATAAAACTCCAGTCTCTGTGTTACGCCAAAACGATCACGAAGCGGCGCGGAAAGAAGACCTGCCCTCGTTGTTGCACCTACCAATGTAAACTTCGGAAGATCCAGACGAATGGAACGGGCGGATGCTCCCTTGCCGATCATGATATCGATAGCAAAATCTTCCATTGCCGGGTAAAGAACCTCTTCTACCTGTCGATTCAGTCTGTGTATCTCATCTACAAACAGCACATCTCCTTCCTGAAGGTTGTTCAGGATCGCAGCCATTTCGCCTGGCTTTTCAATCGCAGGACCTGATGTTACCTTCATATGTGTTCCCATCTCATTGGCAATGATCGCGGAAAGTGTAGTCTTTCCCAGCCCCGGAGGTCCATAAAACAGCACATGATCCAGTGAATCATGACGCTGCTTTGCTGCTTCGATATAAATTTTCAGGGTATCTTTTGTTTTCTGTTGACCAATATACTCATCCAGACTCTGAGGCCTTAAATTTCCCTCCAGGGAAAAATCCTCTTCTGTAACATCTGTTGTAATGATCCTGTTCTCCATTTGCTATGCTCCGTTCTATTTCATTTCAGTGCGAGCATGTTTGCTCTTACTCACGGCGGTGACATACTCCCACCACTTAAATCTTACGATTTTGAAGTGGGGGCTTCCTGCTCGATTACCC